>NZ_CP025572.1:4498161-4761072 GCF_018336975.1 Marinomonas sp. CT5
GTTAAAGATCGTCGCCTTGGTGAGCCTTTACCCCACCAACTAGCTAATCTTACGCAGGCTCATCTAATAGCGGAAGGTCCGAAGATCCCCTCCTTTCCCCCTAAGGGCGTATGCGGTATTAGCATGCGTTTCCACATGTTGTCCCCCTCTACTAGGCAGATTCCTACGCGTTACTCACCCGTCCGCCGCTCGTCATCTTCTAGCAAGCTAGAAATGTTACCGCTCGACTTGCATGTGTTAAGCCTGCCGCCAGCGTTCAATCTGAGCCATGATCAAACTCTTCAGTTAAAAAGTTTGCTCAAACTCATGTTCTCGTCTGACTTTTACTTATTCCTCCAGCCCTAAGACCGAAGAAAGCAAAGCGAATTGACGTGTTCACTCATTTAAGACTTCAATTTTTTTGATCCTAAAAAGGATCTTCTGAAGCCTCCAGCGAGCGCCCACACAAATTATCTGATTATCTATTTTAAAGAGCGTGCTAACTTGAATGGCTAACTAGATCTCTAGTTAGTTGAACTTGGTCTTCGTTGCTCTGAAGCCTTGTCCGTGTCAGCGAGGGCGTATATTAAGGATCTACAGATTTTGTGCAACCCTTTTTTGAGGTTTTTTATCATTTTGTCACATTTATTTGCTTTACCTAAAAAAGTTGTTTGCATAGTGATCAAAATCTAAAAAAAAGGCCATTATCTGTACAGATAATGGCCTTTTTCTTTCTATTAAAGCATCAATTTGATGAAGTGTTGTTCGCAAGTTCACGGCGACGTTTCACTTCATAAACAATAGCCAACAAGATAGTAATCGAGATCATCACTAATCCTAGGGCATTTACCGCTGGCGTTAGCCCTGTTCTTACCTTCGAGGCGATATAAACAGTTAATGTTGTGTCATATCCTTTTACAAAAAGCGTTGTATTGTAGTTTTCGAACGACTGCAAGAAAGCAATAACGGCTGCGGATAATATTGCCGGTTTTAGATAAGGCAGCAAAATCCGTCGAAATGCTTGCCACTGTGTCGCCCCCAAGCTCAACGCCGCATTTTCTAATGTCCGATCAAAACGCTGTAAACGTGCCAATACCATCAGCATGACATAAGCGGCAATAAAAGTTGTTTGGGCAACGACAGTCAAAAATACACCTCCACTGACCGATAACCCCTTCCAAAATATCAATGTTGATATTCCCACTATTACTCCAGGGGTTAACAATGGCGACATCATCAACGAATAAATAAAGGTTTTTCCTTTGCCCTGAACGGTAGATAAAAACAAGGCACAACAAACACCGATCGGGACAGCGACTACCAGCACTCCGGCCGCCACCAGAACACTCGTCCATAAAGCAGTCCACATGGCTCCGTCTTGCGCCAACGCTTCAAACCATTTCAGTGTTGCTCCCTTCCAAGGAGATACGGTAGGAAAACGACTGTCATTGAAGGTGGCCAACCCCATAATAATAAGCGGCGTAAATAGATAGATGAAAAACACACCAATATAGAAGCGTACAGCAAAGCGCATAATCGATTCAGATTTCATTTCGCAATATCTCCCAAACCGACCTTAAAGACACGCATCACCAAAGCGATAAAACCAATACAGATAATTAGTAGCAAGAAGGCATATGCGGCGCCTTGGTTCCAGTCTCCACCTTCAAAGAACCAGTTGTAAATAATCTGTGTAAACCAACGACTGCCTGGCGATCCTAATAACGCCGGAACAGCATAACTCCCTGCAGCCAACATGAAAGTCATAATGCAGCCCGTTGCAATACCCGGCTTAGCATGAGGGATGATCACTCGCCAATGCGTTCTGATCCACCCCGCCCCTAGATTACGCGCGGCTTTGATCTGGTTGGTATCTAAACTTTCAATGGCGTTATAAATAGGAAAGATCATAAACAAGATATAGGCGTACACCATACCAATCAGTACACCACCATCCCCTGACAAAAATCGAATAGGACGATCAATTAAGCCAAGCCCTAATAATAAGGCATTAAGCGGCCCTTTATAGGCAAGAATGATGTACCAAGAAAAGGTGCGTAGAATTTCATTAATCCAGAAAGGGATAATAAGCAATAATAAGCACAAAGCGGCTTTTTGCGGTGTTGCTACTTTAGCCAAATAGAAGGCGATCGGGTAACTGACTATCAGGGTTAATGAGGTAACCAACACACTTGACCAAATCGTCTTAAAGAAAATTGCCAAGTGGATTTTATTATTGAATAAGGTTTCGTAATTGACCAAAGAGTAGGTATCTTTTGGACCGCCAATGTCCGCTGGCAACAAATTTGGTCGAAATGAATAATCCACCATTAACAACTGCGGTAGAATCACCAAGCCAATTAACCAAATCGCGATCATGCCAATAATGCCAACCGCCAAACCGCTACCAAAGCGCGACTTCAGTTGACTAAACATGGCCACCCCCAGCAATCACAATGGCATCCTGTTCATTATAAGAAAGGCTAACAGGTGCGCCTTTTACTAACGATTCAGAATATTGATGTGTAGCAAGTTGAATCGACAAGGGCTGATTCGCAGACGTGTTCGCATTGAGTGTCAAATACGCCCCTTCAAAATTCACTTCATCAATCGTCGCTTGCAAAGTATGCATGCCATGCTCTGCTTGCAGCCTAAAATGTTCAGGACGAATAAAGAGGGTTGCCTCACGGCCAACGGAAATATCACCTTGCGAACGCCCAACTAACTTACCAAGCGGCCCACAATCTACAACCACACTGTCCGCATTGGCTTCGACCACCTTCCCTGTCACACCATTATTTTCACCAACAAACGAAGCAACAAACGCTGTCTGCGGGTCTTTATATAAGGTAATCGGGTCTGCAACCTGTTGAATACGGCCCGCCGACATCACTGCCACTCGATCTGACATGGTCAACGCTTCACCTTGGTCGTGTGTGATGTAGATAAAGGTAATACCCGTTTTACGCTGGATGGCCTTTAACTCGGTACGCATATGTTGGCGTAATTTTAAATCCAACGCAGATAACGGTTCATCTAATAGCAAAACCTGTGGTTCAACCGCTAAGGCACGAGCAATGGCAATCCGTTGCTTTTGGCCACCAGACAATTCAGACACTTTTTTGCTTCCACTTCCTTCCAATGCCACCAGCTCAAGCAAACGATCCGATGCTTTTTTACGCTCACTTTTCGAAACTCCGCGGACCTCTAAGCCAAACTCAATATTTTCGGTAACCGTCATGAGGGGAAACAATGCGAGGTTTTGAAAAATCATCGAGGTGGGACGTTTGTTAGCAGGCACACCACGCATGCTTTTCCCACCAATTTTAACATCTCCTTGGGTTGGATCGATAAAACCACTGATCATATTCAATATCGTGGTTTTGCCACAGCCAGAAGGCCCTAAAAAACTAAAGAATTCGCCTGATTTGATCGTTAAGTCAGTTTCTTGTATGGCGGTGAAATCACCAAATTGCATGATGGTATTGTCTAGATGAACACTGCTATCCATATTTCTCTCACTGGTTATTTTTTCTCGATACAAAAAAGCCCCTCGAGAACAGTATCTCAAGGGGCTTTCGAGGCTTATGCAGACAAGTAACGATCTTGGTATTCGTTACGTAAAGCGACATACCATGGTTCTTGAATTGGCCACCACCAAAGATTAGCAAGGTCTTGCTTACTGTAGGATTCTTGGAAAAATTTCTTCGTTTCGGCTGGCAATAAGGCATCAGCACCTTTTGAAGTGGAGTTATAGCCCGTGGATTTTACAAACATGGCGCCCGCTTCTGGGGTGTAATACCAATTAATGAATTCATATACCGAATCCACATTATTCGCATTCTTCGGAATGACAAAGCCTTCCATCCAAGCCAAAGCACCTTCTTTTGGCGCGCCATAGGCAATAGGCTCCCCTTCGGATTGCAGTTTAAAGGCAGTGCTGTCCCAAGTTTGCCCAATAATCGCGCCATTGGTACGAAAAGCACCTTGCGCTTCATTTTCAGTCGACCAAAACTGCGCAATCGCCCCTTTGTATTCAACAGCCGTTTTCAAAATGACATCGAAATTCGCACGCATGGCTTTTTCGGTCTTATAGGAATCGAGCAATGGATAAGGCAATTTCCCGGATTTTTCTAACCATAAACCAATACCAACAAGTGCTGAATGACCGCGCACGGTTACTCCGCCAGAGTTTTCAGGCAACCAAAGATCACCGTAGCTAAGCTCTTTGCTGGTTTTTGCATAATCCTTGTTATAAGCAATCGCTTCTGTCCCCCAATCCGAGGGAGCAAAATAGCGCTTACCTTTAACAATCCCACCCACATCAGATCCAGCCAAAGCACTTTCTAAACAACCATCCCAGTTGATGCGCTTCACATCAAGCGGCTGTATCAAGTCATAATCAACATAGCCTGGCACTCGATCTACTGTTGGCATAATGATGTCAAAACCCGTTCCATCGGTGGCGCGAAGAGAGTTCATCAACTCATCGTTTGTGCCATATGGAGTGAAGGTAGCATTAATGCCCGTTTTGGCTTTGAAGTCGGCTAGCATTTCATCGGTAATGTAACCAGCCCACGCATAAATACGCAGCTCTTTGTTTGCGGCAATAGCTTTATTAATAGAAAACGGTGTAGCGGCGACAGCACCTGCAATAGAGGCGCCTTTCACGAATTGGCGACGGGAAAGGGTCATTCTTGAGCTCCTTTGTATATCATAAGATTAATTGCAATTTCATGGGAAAAAGCGGCTTAACAACCAAGACTCATTTTTATTAAATGATCGTTTAACATCCGTTTTAATTTAATACAAAATAATGACGAAAAAGTGACCATGGAAGACTTTTTTTCCGTTTAAATAGATTTCTCTAGGTTATTGGCGTGAAAAGCCAAAATGATGTCGTTTTTGGTCAACTTGTACTTTCATATGAACCTCCTGTTCCATATAGCCCACATAAGTTCAGTCATATTTTTGTCACATACTCATATTAAGGTAGTCGCATTCATCGATTTTTGTAGATTAAAGCAGGCTCTGAATTGAAAATTTCCCATGTGACGCGCACCACCACCGTAAGTTATTTCATTATTGCCGCTATGTTAGTGGCTCTGCTTCTTTGGAGCTTGATGAAATTCCGCAATGCTTTTGAGCAAAGTGACTCTTACACACAAGTTTGGGAACATTCCGCTATCGACTTGAAGCAAATAATTGAAGGCTACTTATTGTCTGGCGAGGCATCAGCCTTGCAGTCCTCGCAAGAATTTATTGAAAACACCATTCGACCAGAACTTCAGCCTCTACCAGAGGCCATAAAAAATCCAATCAATAGACAATTAACTGAAATAGAAAAGAGCCTTCAAACCGATGTCAGAGCAGCGGGTAAATTGTCAGGCAACCCTTATGCCTTAATCGAAAATAATGAAAGGCAAACCTTACTATCGCTAGACACTCTGGCTGATAAAATTACGCTCTTTCAAGAGAATCACGACCTACAATCCACCGCTATTTACTTGGCAAGCAAAGCCTCATTGTATGCCGACCTTGCCCATATAAGCGATGCCAAAGACAACTACTTAGCGAACAACACGACAGAGAATAAACAACGACTAATCAGCGCCATTGATATATTTCGAACTCATATCGCTGATTTTGAGCAACTTCCACTACTCGACTTAAACGAAGAAGAAAGCACGAGTTCTGCAGATGATTTATCGTCTTTAATGGGCTGGGCAAGCGACACCGAAGACGAAGTAGATACCGTGGATCCTCTAGAAGAAACTAAGAGCGAGCTACGCACTTGGTCAAGCCGCTACCTAAAAGACGTAGACTCTAGTCTGGTAAATATTCAACAAGCACTCAAAGCCCAGAAAAAAATTCGCTCACAGATAAACCAACTTGAAGAGATTTTGAAAGCAGGCACTAAAGACATCCAAAAAAGCGCTCAAGCCACACAAGAACAAACACTAATGGCATTTTCGATTTTTGTTATTTTGATGATATTAACCACGGTTTCTGTTCATATTTTTCAAAATAGAGTCGTGGTAAAAAGTGCCCGCGATTTATATACAGCGGTAAAAGAACTCGTTGAACACCAAAACATCAACACACTTAAAGTCGGTAAAAATAAAAATGAGCTGTCAGACGTGGCTCACTATTTAAATCGTTACTTAGAGCAAATTGCGGTACAACGTCAGCAACGAGATACGGAACTAAATAACATCTCAATATCACTCAACGACATGCTCAATGCTTTTGGACAAGTGCATGAGCTAAGTTCAGCGTCGTTACAGGGCCTGGACGATACACTTAATATGTCCAACCACGTAGAAACTCTGGCTAGCAAAGCAGAAGTCAGAGCAAAAGAAGTAGCCAGTTATGCCGCAGATACGAATACCGAGATGACTCATAGCGTTCAGCAGGCAGCCTCCTTGGCGGTTGCCAATCAAACGACCGTTGAAAGGCTCAATAGCAGTAAAAAAGCCTTAACCAACTTGAGCTCATCTGTCTCTAGCGCATCATCTATTGTTGGCGGGATTCGAGATATCTCTGAACAAACGAATTTACTTGCACTTAATGCGGCGATTGAAGCGGCTCGAGCTGGTGAGCATGGCCGAGGGTTTGCCGTGGTCGCTTCAGAAGTAAGGTCGCTATCAACCAGCACTCAACAGTCTTTAGAAGAGATTACTAAGATCTTCTCACAGCTGACATCTGCTACCGATAAGCTCAACCAGAATATCAATCTCATTGAGACAGCTTCGATTGAACAAATAGACCTGACTCACGCGCTTGGTCAATCGGCTCAAGATATTCTTGAAAAATCTAAGCAGTCTAGTCATTTAGCCAAAAAAGCAACGGGCTATGCGGCAGAACAAAAAATCAGTATGAGTAAACTTAACAATGCTGTGATGAAAATAAGAGAGCAGGCCAATGAATCAGAAGAGTTTATGGCAGGCCTGACAAACAACATCAAACAGAAAATTCAAGACATCACAACCACATTAGGTATTAGTTAATGCCTAATGTCTGCCTGCCTTAGCATTGAGAACACATAGAAACAAAAAATCCAGCCGTAGCTGGATTTTTTAGCAAGATGCACTGAAGTAAAAGCTTAAAATAAAACTCGAGCTTTAATAGTGCCTTCTACTTCTTTTACTTTCTCAAGGGCCAGTTCACCCTCTTCCGCATCCACGTCCATTACCATATAACCAAGTTTCTCGGTTGTACGCAGGTACTGACCTGTAATGTTGATGTTATTTTCAGAGAAGATCGCGTTGATCTTAGAAAGTACACCAGGACGGTTCTCATGAATGTGAAGAATACGGTGGTTATCCGCTTGAGCAGGCAACGCCACTTCAGGGAAGTTAACCGCCGCTGTTGTGGTACCAACATCAGAGTATTTAATCAGCTTCTCAGCCACTTCAACACCGATGTTTTCCTGAGCTTCCATTGTACTACCGCCAATATGAGGCGTGAGAATGACATTGTCTAAGCCACGTAGTGGTGAAACAAATTCTTCGCTGTTGCTTTTCGGCTCAACTGGGAATACATCAACTGCGGCACCGCCCAAGTCGCCAGATTTAATGGCTTCCGCCACCGCATCAAGGTCCGCAACCGTTCCGCGAGAAGCATTAATGAAGATAGAACCTTTCTTCATTTGAGACACTTCTTTCGCACCGATCATCATCTTAGTAGAAGACGTTTCAGGTACGTGCAAACTGATAATATCACTGGTAGACAGCAATTCTTTCAAGCTCTTTATTTGACGTGCATTACCAAGTGGCAACTTAGTAACAATGTCATAAAAACATACTTCCATCCCTAAAGATTCAGCTAATACACTTAACTGTGTGCCGATACTACCGTAACCAATAATACCCAGACGTTTACCACGAGTCTCAAAAGACCCCGCAGCAGATTTGATCCAGCCGCCACGATGACAGGCTGCATTTTTCTGAGGAATGCCTCGAAGCAATAGAATTAATTGGCCAAGCACGAGCTCGGCAACACTGCGAGTGTTTGAGTATGGCGCGTTGAATACAACAATACCCTTCTCACTTGCCGCATCAAGATCTACCTGATTTGTACCAATACAGAAACAACCAATCGAAACCAGTTTACTAGCATGCTCTAGCACTTTCGCTGTTAATTGGGTACGAGATCGAATACCAATAAAATGCGCTTCCGAAATTTTCTCGATCAGCTCATCTTCAGCAAGTGCCGTTTTATGATATTCAATGTTGGTATAACCTGCTTCATACAACGCGTCCAATGCAGATTGATGAACGCCTTCTAATAACAAGATTTTAATTTTGTCTTTGTCTAGTGAGTTATTACTCATGGCTCGTTCGACTTCTCTTTGATGGTGGGGGAAAAAGTGTGCGTATATGTTACCACAGAACATTCTGTGTCGTATTCAAGATATAAGAATGTCTTTCATTATGATAGTGAGCAAAACTCATACTAATTTTTTGTTTCAATCATCTAAAAAGCAAAGTCTATAACTCATTGCGCTTTTATTAATTTACTTTACGCTTCAAAAAAACACCCGTTTCCACATGATGCGTATAAGGGAACTGATCAAACATTGCGTATCGCACTACTTCATGGGTACTCGATAACGATTCTAGATTTGCTTTGAGTGTTTCAGGATTGCAGGAAATATAAAGAATAGAATCGATCTTACGAATCAGTTCAACCGTTGCATCATCCAGACCTGCACGAGGTGGATCCACTAATACAACAGAAGGCGTAAGCTCACTCACACCAGCCTGAATCAAGCTCTTAGGCAACTCCACATCACCATTCAACGCAGCCGATACATCTTCACTGGCCATTTTCACTACTTGCACATTATGCATGCCGTTAATAGCAATATTGAGTTGTGCTGAATTAACCGACACTTTAGATATCTCAGTCGCTACCACACGATCAAAACGACGAGCTAAGGGAATAGAAAAGTTACCATTCCCACAATACATTTCGAGTAAGTCACCGGATGACTCTTTCGTCACATCCAGAGCCCATTCCAGCATTTTTTCACTGATTACAGCATTAGGTTGGGTGAAGCTGTTTTCGACTTGCTGATAATGAAATTTCTGTCCATTTACATTGAGCGTTTCCATCACAAAATCACGGGTGATAATTTGCTTTTTCTTACGGCTACGACCAATAAAATGGCAGGCAGGAAACGCATCATTTAACTGCTGAGCGGCCGCGTTCCACTCTGCATCGATCGGCTTATGGTAAAGCAGACTTATCAAGGCTTCACCCGTGGTTGTCGTCAGAAAATCCACTTGAAAAAGCTTATAGCGCAAGACTGGCACATCGCGCACGGCATCAAGAAGTTTGGGCATCAATTCGTTAATAAGGCTCGATGCGGCTAAAAATTGATCGGTACGAATCGGGGTTCGAGGATCGGCAGAATCAAACATGGCATAATACAAATCATCACCTTCGTGCCAAATTCGAAACTCAGCCCTCATTCGATAATGAGACGGCTTACTCGCAAAGACTTCCATCTCAGGCAATGACAAAGTCGCCATTAATTTGGCTAATTCAGCTTGTTTTTCTTGCAGCTGCTTTTCATACATTTCTGGTTGGATTTGATCCGGTCTCATAACGGGTTCTCTTGAAAACGATAGATGCTGATAGAGCGCGGCATTATACGAGTTCCCTGAAAACAAATCTAATCACTCGTCAATAAACAGTAATATTATCTATATCTATTAATGGAGGTATTGCGGCCCAAGCAAGATAGCCAAAGACAGAGTCAGCGAAAATGTGCCATCATAATCATTATCCGCTTCATGAGTAAACTGAGGTTTAACTTGGCCAACCAGCCAATCCTTATAAAGCAGACGTTCATATTGAACATTATATAAGAAGCTATCTGGTTCAAAAGAATGCTCTCCAGACTGAAGAAAGCTCAATTGATACCCTAAACGATTTTTATCATTGACCTGATGCTGAAAAGCAAAGTTTTCTCGAGCATAAAACATGCCCTCCTTATCAAGCCAAGTCACGCCAAAATCAGATGAAAAATTTAACTTAGGTGAAATAACATAACCGAGCCCAACACCATATCTCGCTCCAATCCCTTTCGAATAATAGGCGAACGCTTCTTGCCTCTGCCACCATTCAAAACGATCTTGAACTTGTCCTTGCTTCAGACGTAGACGTATAAAAGGGTCTAGCGGGAAGTCGACTCGTATACCTGTATCAACATCTAACCCTATGTCTTCTTTAATATAACGAACTGCGGCCGAAACATTGGATTTTAAAGCCGAATTCACCACACTATTTTGCTGGGCAGATTCTCCTTTTAAACTTTCCGGTGCCAAAGAGTCTCGCTCTGATTCAATAATCAAACGCAATCTATCTTGCGTGTTGGGAAGCTTTAATTTAGCCTGAAATTCAAAAAAACCTGAGCGCTTACTTTCTTCTTCGCTCAACACCGAACCGAATCGAATCTTTAAGTAACTATCAGAGCGTTGTTCACTTTGACTTTTCTTTCCCGATAAAAAGGAATCAATGCTTTTAGACCAATCACCAATTGTCTTCGAAAGGCTTTCATGTGAATCCAACCACCAAGGTGTTTCAGGCTTCTCGTGCTTAGTAGACTCAGGAGGCGTATCAACCACGCTCGCTTCAGAAAATGCAAATAAGGGCCAACAAGCTATCAAAAAAGTTACGGCCTTTTGCCCCTTATTTGACATCATCAGTTAAAGGCCTTTTAGCATTTGCTGAATCATTCTAGATGAATTCTCAGCCGCCACTTTCAAATATTCTTCAAAGCTCTGAGGCGATTCTTTACCTGCAATATCAGATAAAGAGCGAACCACAACAAACGGTGTCCCAAATTTAAAACACACTTGCGCAACGGCCGCAGCTTCCATTTCAACAGCAACCAACTCTGGAAAAGTGGCTCGCACTGAGTCCACTCGCGTTGGATCACTCATAAAGCTGTCACCTGTACCAATCAAGCCCACTTTCGCCTGAACATCAGTCACTGCCTGAAACGCAGCCTTTGCTTGCCTAATTAAATTCTCATCGGCCGCATAAGTCGCTGGCATATTGGGCACTTGCCCCATCACATAACCAAACGCTGTAACATCAACATCATGGTGAACCACTTGATCGGAAATCACCACATCACCAACTCGTAAATCTGGATCAAACCCACCAGCCGAGCCAATATTAATGACATACTCAGGTTTAAACTCAGACAGCAACAAAGTCGTTGAGACAGCCGCATTCACTTTACCAATGCCGGATTTCAACAGAACCACATCTTTACCTTCAAAATGTCCTATAAAAAAATCACACCCTGCGATAGTCTGCTCTCGAACATCGGTCATCCAGCCTTTAATAACGGCAACTTCTTCATCCATGGCTCCAATTAATCCGATTACACTCATTCTTTACTCCTAAGATTTATGTCTTGCTGCATCACTTCTTGCTTGAATAGCCGTATTTGATCACCTGAATAAGGCAGCGTCATCTCGAAAAACGCCACATTATCCGGCATTTCAGGCCAGTTTAGTACCGAAAAGAACCTCACATCAGGAAAAGCTAACTGAATTGTTCGCAAAAGACATTCAGGTTGAACGTCAAGTAAAACGATTATGGCGTCAGGATGATACGACAACACCACATCATAATTCTCTAAATCAGCTAACCACTGCGTCGCAATGTCATATTGCTCTAACTCGGTGTACCAAATGGCTTTACTAATTCGGCTGCCGCCCACTATAACCCAAGACAAGTTCTGCTCGTTCGAGTGAATAGGTACAATACCTTCTAGCTCACAAGCTTTTGATAACACTTTATATAAACTGTAGTCCGAGGAACATCCCTGCATAGTAAAGACATGCGGCTCAACATTAGCCGGTAAGATACTATTGAGCCAAACAATAGGAAGGTCATCTCGATTGTATTTGAGCTTAAGCGCACGAGTCATATCAGTCTGTACTTCAAAGTCTTTATCACAACCAATCAATACAACGTCAAATTTCATTACTGCACTAAATTGAGTAAAAAAACTGTCGGTTGAAATATACTCCTCAACATGCACCCCTAATCGCATTAACGACATTGTTATAGCACTAGCATTTGAATAATCATTAGCGACCCAAGCCACTACTTTATTTGACAAAGATTTATTTACGAGTTCGCTTTCACCCTCTCGCATCATTATATTTAACTGTAAGGCATTATTTTGTAGGGTTTTTTGCTGACCACCAAGCTGATTAACAAGCCTACCCACCATCCAATAAAACAATGGCCTAAAAATCATGTCATTCATTGCAATTATTTCAAGCTCAGCACCGTTAAATCGAATCGTCAGCCTTCTCTCTTCCATGTCATTAGACATAACCATCATGAAGATAACGCGCATCAGACTTCTAACGTTGTTATCTACCGCGACCACTCTAGAACCCGTTTCAACAGAACAATCTAATATTGCCTTATTCGCCTCAACCCCAATATCAGCGATCACTCTGGCGCTTTCTTGGCAGAAGACCTCTCCTATTCGCAAATATTCAACATTACTTTCTTCGTCACTAATGTCATTCAATACAGACACTAGCAAAGACAACCAACCTTGAAAGGGCCTAGCCTCTATATAACCAGGCAACTCAGACAAATAGCTCAACTCGTTTATTATTGCTTCGGCATCAACTTTCTTTTGTGCTGCTGAGGACAGAGGCTCTAACTGCTCAAGTTGCCAAATTAAACTCGTTTCCTCGGTAACATTTCGGCCAACGAGTAACAACCCTCGATAAGCACTTTCATTTTCAAATGAATAAGCTTGCCATCGATATATTCGTCCAAGATGATTAATGGTTAATTCGAAAGTCACACCGATAGCCCCTTTCAGAGCATCTTGAATAGGTTGATGACAGGAAATAGGTAAAAAATCGAATAGTGTCCGAGCTTTATCTGCATCAGTAAAAATGCGTTTGGCTTCCGCATTGATTAATTCCACTTCAGCCACTTCATTACAAAAAATAAGAGCGCTATGTACAGACTCAGTAAGAAGTTCAAACCTCTGCTCTTTTGCTTTTATCAATGATTTATATTGGTTACTTTGCATTTGAATAGAGCGCAATTCGGCATAAGGCAACAACGTATCTTGATGCTGATAAACAATCGACTCAAGAGGCTGAAAAAGCCATATTTTTATTCGTCGTAATAGAACAAAATACAAGCACAACAAAACAAGGAAAACGGCCACAATAAGAGGAAGAGCCTTGGTAAATAAGGCGGATGAAAGATTATGTATTTGAGTGATATCGAGCTGTAAATCAGCCTGTACTGGGGACACCAATGGCAGATGTGAATATAATGTCTCTCCAGATAAATCCACACCTAATTTATGCTCCTCCAACAACACCTTTTTATGTTCATTATCATAAACTCGAACCGCGCTCACCTGCGCACTTTCTAGTAACTCATTGGCTAACGTTAAATTATCATTGAGAGAAATAAAGCCATACAAAAAACCGATATTGTCTTGTTCTGATGAAATAAGTGGTTTTTTATACATTAACAACATAGAACCATCATCAGTCACAATGGATGACCATCTATTTATCAACCCCTCTTGCAGCACTGTTTCGAAGTTAACCTTAGTAAATAACCTTGCCCTCGGGTCCATCGAATGCTTACCACTCTTCCACTCAATGTAAAAGAAATCCAACCCACCAAAAAACAACACATCATGATGACTAAAAAGCAAATCAAGTTCTCGACCTGAAGCATAATTACTCAACGCCAGATCCTGCGCAATAAACTGCATTTCTCCTTCTGCTCGGATGAGATAGCTATTGAACGCCTGCTCAACCACTTGGTGTTTTAACGCTAAATTTTCTTCTGAGGACGTCTGATTTTGGGTTTCAACAAAATACAGAATAGCGAAAACAATAACAAAAAAGGCTACAGTAATTAGCAGCAATATTCTTTGGTGAAGTCGCTTCTCTAAACTAATACCTACTTCTGCCATAATTCCACCGAGTAATGATAAGCTTGATGCTGCATTAAACGTAAACTCTCTGAATCTAATTCAGCAGATATAAGCGTTGAATTTGCAACATAAAGATTAGGCATATTCTTTCCTTCAAGATCCAATTTAATTGCTTCAGCCACAGCAATGGCAAGATCATCCCTCATAAACAGTATGCCAGCTTTTACGATGCGATTTTCAAAACCCTTAATACCGTGCGAAGACAGCTCCCACGAATTGGTTTGTGTATTTGAATTTAGGTTACCTTGATCTTGAATTGCAGCGACAACACCATTCGAAATGTTTTGCGAGCAGCTAAAAATAAAATCTGGTGGATTGTCTTTTAAAAGCGCTCTTGTCGCTTCAAACGCACGAACAGTGTCATCTGCAACAACTTTTACCTGTTTCACATGATGCTTATATTTAATCATCTCATCTAAAAACAAATCGCAACGTAAATGACCAAGATAGCTTGTCGGTAAAACCAGTGCCGAAATCTTTGCATCGGTAGGTAACTGACGCTCTAGATAACTCGCGAGCATTTTCGTTGCCTTTTGCTGATCAAAACCAATATACATTAGAGGTGGATGATTCATCCAATGAACAAAGGGGGTCGCAAAATCATATAGAATAATTTTAGACTTACCTGATTTCAAAAATCGCTCGGCAAAACGACGCTGAACAAAGCCTAACCGGGTCATCACGATATAGTCTGGCTGCGTATCAGCCAACTTAAAATAAGAGGAAAGATCACTGCTTTGATCCGAGGGCAACACATAAGTATCTAAGCGATAATCAATGGCTAACTCTCTCATACGTTTTCGAAAAGCAATAAGTAATGACTGATTTTCGATTGAATTCGTGTCACCGAACAAGATTAGCGCAATACGAGCGGCTCTTTTCTGGGAGGTACGAATCGGGCTGGGGGGGGAATTTACAACGGTGGTGAACTGTTCTGCTAAAGGACCTTGCCTCGGAATTAATTGATAAAATTCGTGGCTGTCCATCAAATCAAGAGTCAGGTTCGCACCATGAGCTAATGAGAAAACACACCCGATGATAATCCATACAACAAAAGAGCTCAGTCTTCGCATTACCACATTCAATTCCATCTAATAGAAAGCAAATATTCTAACTAAATTAACGAACTTTAGTGATAACGCAAACAAGAAAGTAGTAACGGATACAAAAATGTCTCTAATAAGCATCAATAGAGACGCTTAAGACATTCTAATAAATTTTAGGCATAAAAAAAGCCGACATAAAGTCAGCTTTTTTAAATTTGGTGCGGAAGGAGAGACTCGAACTCTCACGCCGTGAAGCACTGGAACCTAAATCCAGCGTGTCTACCAATTCCACCACTCCCGCAAGGAATGGCGAGCATTATAGGCAATTGATTTTTCCGGTCAATAGTTTTTTTGCTTTTTTATTAAAAACTTAAAATTATTTTCCTTCACCTTGCCGCTCACCATTTGTATCACGTGAAATTTCTTGTCAATCGTTGATTAGAAAACTCGACCACCAGCATATTCACCACGCTCGTAGCGAACAGCCATTTCTTCCAGATCCATAGTATGAATACGAGAAGCTTGACCAGCACAACCAAAAGCTTCATAGCGGTCAATACATACCGCTTTCATCGCTTTGATGCTTTCGGTTAAGTATTTACGAGGGTCAAAGTTACCCTTGTGCTCAGCAAGACTACGGCGAATCGCCCCCGTTGCCGCCAAACGCAAATCTGTATCGATGTTAACCTTACGAACGCCGTAACGAATCGCCTTAACAATCTCTTCAACTGGGACACCATAAGTCTCTGGAATCTCGCCACCAAACTCATTGATGATAGATAACCAATCTTGAGGCACAGAAGACGAACCATGCAACACAATGTGTGTGTTTGGTAACAGGTCTACGATTTTTGCAATACGTTCAATATCAAGAATGTCGCCAGTCGGTGGACGAGTAAACTTGTATGCACCATGACTAGTACCAATTGCCACAGCCAAAGCGTCAATACCAGTAGCGTTAACAAAATCTACCGCTTCTTGAGGGTCTGTCAACATCTGATCATGAGAAAGAGTCCCTTCAGCGCCAACGCCATCTTCTTCGCCCGCTTGACCCGTTTCTAGAGAGCCCAATACACCCAACTCACCTTCTACAGATACGCCACATGCATGCGCAAACTCAACAGTACGACGAGTAACATCAACGTTATAATCGTAGCTTGCAGGCGTTTTACCGTCCGCCATCAAAGAGCCATCCATCATTACTGATGAGAAACCAAGTTGAATAGAACGCTGACAGATCGCTGGTGACGTACCGTGATCCTGATGCATAACCACTGGAATATGTGGGTAGTCTTCAATTGCCGCAGCAATCAGGTGACGTAGGAAGTGAGAACCAGCGTATTTACGAGCACCAGCAGAAGCCTGCATGATAACAGGAGAATTCACTTCGTGAGCCGCTTCCATAATGGCTTTCACTTGCTCCATGTTATTCACATTAAAAGCGGGCAAACCATAGCTGTGTTCTGCTGCATGATCGAGCAGTTGACGCATACTAATTAAAGGCATAAAAATTTCCTCTGACAATTTGTCTTATAGTCTGTTTATAACGAACAGAGTTATGGTGTTAGTTAACTCTATAATTTTGTAATCATGGCTCGGCTTAATCGGCCGCCCATGTGGCTTACGCCTTATCGTTATAGTCATGCTCGGCTGACACCGAGCAGGTCACTCTCTAGTTTTATTTTTATCGACATCACTTCATTCAACTCTCATTGAACCTCTAGCAATGCTAACAAAGCAGGCTTTTCACCTTTTTAGTAATTATAAAATTCTTTCGGGCGATCTTTGCCACCCTTTTATACTAATTTTGCGCGCGTGTTTCTAACATCGCAACCGCTGGCAGCACTTTTCCTTCAACAAACTCCAAAAACGCTCCACCACCAGTCGAAATATAGGAAACTTGCTCGGCAATGTCATATTTATCAACCGCCGCTAATGTGTCACCACCGCCAGCAATTGAAAAGCCTTTACTGTTCGCAATGGCCATCGCTAACGCTTTCGTTCCACCGCCGAACTGATCAAATTCGAACACACCAACAGGGCCATTCCAAATAATCGTCTGAGACTCTTCAAGCAAAGCGGAAAACGCAGCGGCCGCTTTAGGTCCAATATCCAAAATCATATCGTCAGGGCCAACATCGGCCGCATTTTTTACTGTTGCCACCGCGTCAGGAGCAAATGCTGTCGCAACAACCACATCTTCAGGCAATGGAATACTGGTTTTTTCCATCAAGGCTTTTGCCTGAGGAATCAAATCTTCCTCATACAAAGATTTACCCACAGGAAACCCAGCCGCAGCAAGGAAAGTATTCGCAATACCGCCACCAACAATCAGCTGATCTACCTTGTCAGACAAAGACTCCAACACTGTCAGCTTAGTCGATACTTTTGAACCACCAACAATAGCGGCCATTGGGCGAGCTGGTTTAGCCAACGCTCTTTCTAACGCTTCAAGCTCTGCAGATAACAATGGACCTGAACAGGCAATGGGAGCGAATTTCGCAACGCCATGAGTAGAAGCTTGGGCACGATGAGCCGTACCAAACGCATCCATTACGAACACGTCACACAAGGCTGCCATTTTCTTTGACAAAGCTTCATCGTCTTTTTTCTCGCCTGGATTGAAACGGACGTTCTCAACCAACACAAGCTGACCTGATTCAACCTCAACGCCATCTAACCAATTTTTAGCAAGAGGGACATCTTGACCCAACAAACCAGCAAGATGTGTCGCAACAGGTTGGAGTGAATATTCTTCTTCGTACTGACCTTCCGTTGGACGACCAAGGTGAGACATCACCATGACTTTTGCGCCCGCCTCAAGTGCCAATTTAATCGTTGGCAAAGCGGCACGAATACGTGCATCGCTCGTCACTTTGCCGTCTTTTACTGGTACGTTTAGGTCTTCACGAATTAACACGCGCTTATTCGCTAGATCCACATCTTTCATATTAATTACGGTCATGTACGATGTCCTCGTCAATTAACGTTCTGGGGGAATCAATGCATTTATGATGATTTGATCACACCAGCCCAATACTTAGCCACGTCCAACATGCGGTTAGCGTAGCCCCATTCATTATCAAACCAACACAGTAATTTCACCATACGCTGGTCAATTACTTGAGTTTGCGTACTATCAATAATCACTGAGCGTGGGTCATGATTAAAATCCACCGAAGCATGCGCTTCTTTAGTAAATCCCATCAATCCTGCGTATTTCGAGTTAGCCGCTTGTTCTAACTGCGCATTAATCTGCTCAACCGTTACGTCCTGCTCTGTTCGCAATACTAAATCAATAACAGAGACATTCAAGGTCGGCACTCGAACAGCGTTACACCCCATCTTGCCTTCCAACTCTGGCATCATTCGGGTGATCCCTCTCGCCAAACCAGTATCAACCGGAATAATTGAGCTCAATGCAGCCCGAGTAAGACGCAAGTCTTTCGTATGATAACCATCAATAACAGGCTGATCATTCATAGCGGAGTGAATCGTTTGAGTCATACCATGAACCACTCCAGAAAACTGCTTAATCACGTCTAATACAGGAATCAAACAGTTGGTAGTACAAGAGGCCGCCGAGACAATGTTGTGACCCGCTTGAATGTCTTGATGATTAAAACCATACACAATGGTCGCGTCGACATCCGCCGCCGCAGGCTGAGAAAGTAACATTCGTGGTACGCCCGCACTCAGGTAGTCTTCTGCTCCTTCTCTACCTGAAAAACTGCCAGAACATTCAAACACCATATCTAATTCAAGAGCAGACCAGTCCAATTTTTCAGGCGTATCACAGGAGAAACACAAAATAGCATCATCGCCAATAAGCAATGCATTATCTTGAGTCGAAACAGGTTGAGGAAAGCGGCCATGAGTTGTGTCATAGCGTGTTAGATAACTGATTGTCTCAATATCAGACAATTCATTGATAGCAACCACTTGAATGTGGTCGCGGTAGCCATTCTCATAGAGCGCTCGTAATACCGAACGTCCGATACGGCCATAACCATTGATAGCGACTCGCAACATATTCCTACTACTTCATCGCAAAGAAAGTGACCCGAAAAGCATCACTCTCCGCCTTAATAAAAGGAAAAGAGGCGTACAAATGCACACCTCTTTTTTTCAAGCAACGAGGTTACGCAGCTAAGATTTTCTCAGCCGTTGCAACCACATTATCTACCGTAAAGCCAAAGTGTTTCATCAGATCGCCACCAGGAGCCGACTCACCAAACGTCGTCATACCCACCATAGCGCCTTCAAAACCAACGTACTTGTACCAGTAATCTGTGTGAGCCGCTTCGATTGCAACACGCTTAGTCACACTGCTTGGCAAGACAGATTCTTTGTAAGCCGCATCTTGTGCATCAAACACGTTAGTCGATGGCATAGACACAACACGAACGTTCTTACCTTTCGCCGTTAGTGCGTCAGCAGACTCCATTGCTAGACCCACTTCAGAGCCAGTCGCAATCAAGATAAGATCTGGCGTACCGGCACAGTCCTTAAGGATATAAGCGCCTTTCGCAACATTGGCCAATTGCTCTGCGCTACGAGCTTGAGCTGGCAAACCTTGGCGAGAGAAAACCAATGACGTTGGGCCTTCGCGGCGTTCAATACCCGCTTTCCAAGCTACTGCAGTTTCTGCCGCATCACATGGACGCCACACAGACATATTTGGTGTCATTCGCAAGTTAGCCAATTGCTCAACAGGCTGGTGAGTTGGACCGTCTTCACCTTGACCAATAGAGTCATGGGTGTAAACAAAAACGTTTTGAATGCCCATCAAAGCGGACATACGAACCGCATTACGCGCATACTCCATAAACATCATGAAAGTCGCACCGTAGTTAATAAAACCACCATGCAAAGAAGCACCATTCATAATGCCACTCATACCAAACTCACGAACGCCGTAATAAATATAGTTACCCGCAGGATCTTCTTGGATACCTTTTGAACCAGACCAAAGCGTTAGGTTTGAGCCAGCAAGGTCAGCAGAGCCACCTAGTAGTTCAGGCAACATAGCGCCGAAGAAACCAATGGCATTTTGAGACGCTTTACGGCTTGCAATGCTCTCACCTTTGTCTTGGCACTCTTGAATGAAAGCTTGGGTTTTCGCCTCGAAATCTGCAGGCAATTCGCCCTTAATAACACGGCGTTCAAACTCTGCAGCCAGCTCTGGATAAGCCGCTTTATAGGCTTCGAACTGAGCTTCCCACTGAGCTTCACGTGCGGCGCCGGCTTCTTTGGCATCCCAACCAGAATACACATCGGCAGGCACTTCAAATGGTGCGTAAGGCCAACCTAGGAATTCACGAGCCGCTGCAATCTCAGCATCACCAAGCGGTGCACCGTGACAATCATGACTACCCGATTTATTTGGCGAACCAAAACCGATAATGGTTTTACAGCAAATTAGTGTTGGCTTAGTTGTTTCTGCTTTTGCCGCTTCGATAGCCGCTTTAATGGCTTCTGGATCGTGTCCATCTACATCGGCAATGACATGCCAACCATACGCTTCAAAACGTTGTGGCGTATTGTCAGTAAACCAACCTTCAACATGGCCATCAATAGAAATGCCGTTGTCATCCCAGAAAGCAACCAATTTACCTAAGCCTAGCGTACCCGCTAATGATGCCGCTTCATGAGAAATACCTTCCATCAAACAACCATCACCAAGGAAACAGTAAGTGTTGTGATCAACAATCGCGTGGCCTTCACGGTTAAACTGAGCGGCTAGGGTTTTCTCAGCAATAGCCATACCTACTGCATTACTGATACCTGCGCCCAATGGACCCGTTGTGGTTTCTACACCATCGGTATAACCATATTCTGGGTGACCAGGCGTCTTAGAGTGAAGCTGACGAAATTGTTTTAACTCTTCGATTGGTAAATTATACCCAGACAAATGCAACAGAGAGTAAATCAACATAGAGCCATGGCCGTTAGATAACACAAAGCGGTCGCGATCAACCCATTTAGAATTATTTGGGTTGTGCTTTAGGAAATCATTCCATAGTACTTCAGCAATATCCGCCATCCCCATTGGTGCACCTGGGTGACCTGAGTTAGCTTTTTGTACTGCATCCATACTCAATGCACGTATGGCGTTAGCAAGTTGTTTACGAGACGGCATGGTTATTCCACTCCTGATAGCTTTAACGAACAAAATAGAAGGAACATTCTCTACAGGATAGAGCCACCTTGCAATGCTGGCACCACCGTGACGCCCAAACATTGGGCAAAGAAAATGAAAATACTTAAATCAGCCCCATCGTAACAAAAAAAACGTCCTTTGCGTCATTAAAATCCACAGATCGGGTTGATATTTAAACAGCTCTAGTCCATTATTCTCCCCACTACAGCGTCGATTTGTTTCGGCTTGCGGACGCTATATAAATTCAGCTAAACAGAAGCAGTATCACCTGTTTAGCGTTTTTGAAATATAAACATTGCTAAGCGGGTTTTTTTATACCTATTTAGCGCTTATCCATCATTTTTGATAGAGGCACTAAACATGTCAGAATATTCTTTATTTACTTCGGAATCCGTTTCTGAAGGCCATCCAGATAAAATCGCCGACCAAGTTTCCGATGCCATCCTTGATGCCATTTTGGCCGAGGACTCTGAAGCGCGTGTTGCCTGCGAAACCCTAGTCAAAACCGGCATGGTATTAGTGGCAGGTGAAGTACGAACTAACGCTTGGGTCGACATTGAAGAAATCGCCCGTGGTGTAATCCGCGACATTGGCTACAACAGCTCAGACATGGGGTTCGATTGGGAATCTTGCGCCGTCATGAATGCGATTGGTAAACAATCTGCTGATATTGCCGTTGGTGTGGATGAAGCCAATGAAAAAGAGTTAGGCGCTGGTGACCAAGGCTTAATGTTTGGCTTTGCGACGAACGAAACTGACGTATTAATGCCTGCCCCCATCACTTACGCGCATCGTTTGGTTCAACGCCAGGCGGAAGTACGCAAAAACGGTACGCTAGACTTCCTTCGCCCAGATGCAAAAAGCCAAGTGACTTTCCGTTATGACGAAAACGGCAAACCATGCGCTATTGACGCGGTTGTTCTTTCTACACAACACAGCGCATCCGTTAAACAAGCCGACCTTCGTGAAGCTGTCATGGAAGAGATCATCAAACCCGTTCTTCCTGCTGAGTGGCTATCAAAAGAAACCAAATACTTCATCAACCCAACAGGTCAGTTCATCATTGGTGGCCCAGTCGGCGATTGCGGTCTGACAGGACGTAAAATCATTGTTGATACCTACGGCGGCATGGCTCGCCATGGTGGTGGCGCGTTCTCTGGTAAAGACCCATCCAAAGTTGACCGTTCAGCAGCTTATGCTGGTCGTTATGTAGCGAAGAATATCGTAGCGGCGGGTCTTGCTGACAAGTGTGAAATTCAAATTTCCTATGCCATCGGTGTTGCTGAGCCAACATCAATTAGTATCAATACGTTTGGTACTGGCAAAGTGAGCGATGCCATCATTTCTCAATTGGTTCGTGAGCATTTTGAATTGCGTCCAGCAGGCTTGATTCAGATGCTAGACCTAAAGCGTCCAATCTACTTACCAACAGCGGCTTATGGCCACTTTGGTCGTGAAGGCGACAACTTCACATGGGAAAAAACGGACAAAGCCGACGCATTGCGTAAAGCAGCTGGTTTATAATTTTCTAATTTTCCGCTATAAAGCCTTTTTTAACCGTATTATTTCACGGTTGAAAAAGGCTTTTTTATTTCTATACACACCCAACCATAGGAAACACTGCAAAAAATGCGTATTCCACGAATTTTTATCGATACCGAACTCAATGAGAATACGACAATTACATTACCGGATTCTGCTTTTCAGCACCTATGTAAAGTTTTGCGTTTGAAATCAGACCACCCTATTCGTGTGTTTAATGGCCAAGACTTTAATGGTACAGCCGGTCAATTTAATGCCACACTGTGTGATGTTGAAAAGCGCTCAGCGAATATTCACATAACCCATTTCGAAGCGTTAGATAATGAATCACCTATTCAAGTGACAATCGGACAAACCTTGTCCCGTGGCGAACGAATGGATTACGCCATCCAGAAATCGGTTGAAGCTGGCGTCTTTGCAATCCAGCCCCTTTTTAGCGAGCGCTGTGAAGTCAAACTGCAAGATAACCGAGCAGAAAAGCGTCTCCAACACTGGCAACAGGTCGCCATTAGCGCAGCAGAACAATGTGGTCGTGGAGTCGTTCCAGTTGTCTATCCACCGATGGAATTAAATGAATGGGTTGCCAATTGTAAAGAAATGTTAAAACTTACTTTGCATCATCACAGTGCAAAGCCTATTCGCCAGTATGAAAAGCCATCCAACAATCAGGTTGCTTTATTAATTGGGCCAGAAGGCGGATTAAGTGAAAAAGAAGTGCAACTGTCTGAAAATTCAGGATTTAGTGCCATTACTTTAGGACCAAGAGTCTTAAGAACAGAAACCGCTCCGATTGTTGCTCTTAGTGTTATAAATGCAATTTGGGGAGATATTTAGCAAATCTCTACAAGTTGCATGTACTCACAGAATTGTTACATCTTCCGATTCTAAATGGTCTTATCATTTAATCAGAATCTTTAAAGGACAAATGATTATATGTTTTATCGAATAGCTTTAACTTGCATAGTTTATGTAGGGACAACGTTTCTACCTTCAGTAGCGCACGCAATTACGCTAGAAGAGGCCACGTATACGGCCATAGAAAATAGTCCAAAAGTTAGACAAGCTATTGCTAAATATCGTGAGTCCAAAGAAAGTGCCGATATTGCTCTTCGCACTGGTTATTACCCTAGCGCTAACCTTTCCGCAGGAATTGGGCATGAAACAACCTATGGGGACAACACCAACCCAGATAATGTTGATCTTACACGTCGAGAACTGACACTTTCGCTTAACCAACCTCTATTCAATGGTTTTTCAACAAAAAATGATATTGAACGTTTAAATAGTGAAGCAGAAGCGGATCGTTGGGGGGCTTTAATATCTGTAGAGAACACTGCTCTTGAGGTCGCACAAGTATACGCCAATATTTTACGCTACCGTGAACTCGTTCATTTAGCTCAAATGAACTTAGACACACATGAACGCATATATGGACAAATCAAACTAAAAAGCGACACTGGAATTGGTAGACAGTCTGACTTAAGCCAAATCACCGCCCGTCTTGCCAAAGCTCATGCAAATTATTTCGCCGCCGTCAACAACCTACAAGATGCTGAAAGCAACTACAAAAACATCGTTGGTGAGTTACCACCAAAAGACCTTATTTACCCGGTACCAGATAGAGCCTTACTCCCTCAAGACCTTGATTCTGCCATCGCAGAATCATTAAAGAAAAATCCAGCGATCGAAGGATCTCGTTGGGACGTTGCAGCGACAGAAAGCACTCAAAAAATAGCCGACGCAGACAATTACCCAACAATCAACTTCGTTTTAGAGCGGACATGGAACAATAATTTAGACGGTACAAAAGGACCTAGCGAAGATTTATTAGCCATGATTCGCTTAAATTACAACCTTTATAGCGGCGGTTCACATAAAAACAAAAAAGAGGTAGCTGTCCAACAAAATACCCAAGCAACTGAAATTCAGCGCAACACCATTCGTGATACTGAACTTACCGTTCGCTTAGCATGGGCAGCCTTTCAGGCAACCACAGGCCAGAAAGAGCATATCCGTCAATATGTTATTGCAACCAAAGAGTCGCAAGTTGCTTACGAAAAACAATTTCGTCTAGGTCGTCGCACCCTTTTAGATGTTTTAGATAGTGAAAATGAGCTGTTCCAAGCACGCCAAGATTATGTGAATGCGGATTACGATGAGCTTTTCTCTGAGTTCCGTTTATTTAATGCTAAAGGCGAGCTGATGCGAGCTTTCCGCATATATCGTCCACAAGTTCTTGGTTTCAATGATGAGTTTGACAAGGCCAAAGCACGGCCAACGCCTAAGCCTACTGCAACGGACGAACTAGAAAAGGCTGAAGCAGAAGCAGAAGCAGAAGCAGAAGCAGAAGCAACTGTAAAAGAAACGGTACCAACCCAACTTCCAACAACACCAGCAGACGACTCAAAGAAAAAAGAAAGTGAGCTTTTTCTTGATGCCAATGAAAACACAGGCAGCTGGTAATACGTCAAATAACTATGACTAACAACAGCGCGATTGAGCCTTTACTGTAAAAAAGGTCCAATCGCTGTTTGCTGCCTAAAGAAAAGCGCTAACATCTACATCGTCGCTTTCTTATGCAAACCAAGTTATATACAAAACATGGGTGTTTTTTCTTCTCAGCGCCCCCATATTTCTATAGCATCAACACCTATTAACAGATTAAACAAAGCATCAACATAGTGCTTTCGCTTTGGGAACCGCCTTATGACTATCAAACTCGGCATTGTTATGGATCCGATTTCATCCATAAACTACAAAAAAGACACTTCACTCGCCATGCTATGGGCGGCGGCTGAAAAAGGCTGGCAACTCATTTATATGGAGCAGAAGGACCTATTTTTAGACAATGGCAAAGCCTATGCGATGGCTCGCCCATTGAACGTTTATAAAGATCCAGACCATTTTTACGACCTAGGTGAAGAAACCAAAATGGCCTTGGGTGAAATGGACGTCATTCTGATGCGAAAAGACCCTCCGTTTGACAGCGAATTTGTCTACAGCACCATGATTCTAGAGCAAGCAGAACGAGATGGCGCACTCGTAGTCAATGACCCAAAAAGCTTGCGTGACTGCAACGAGAAACTTTTCGCCACTCAATTTCCACAGTGTTGCACACCCGTGTTAGTAACAAGACGTGCCGATTTGTTAAAGCGCTTCCATAAAGAACATGGCGATGTGATTTTTAAGCCGCTAGACGGCATGGGCGGCAGCTCAATTTTTCGCATCAAGCCAGATGATTCAAACATTAGCGTAATTATTGAGACCCTTACCAATATGGGGACAGAACAAATCATGGCGCAGAAATTTATCCCCGAAATTAAAGACGGAGATAAACGTATTTTAGTCGTAAATGGTGAGCCAGTTCCTTTTGCTCTAGCCCGCATCCCTGCATCAGGTGAAACTCGTGGCAATTTGGCCGCTGGCGGACGTGGTGAAGGTCGACCTCTGACTGATCGTGACCGCTGGATTTGCGAGCAAGTTATCCCATCATTGAAAGAAAAAAACCTCATGTTTGTTGGCTTAGATGTGATCGGCGATTATCTTACAGAAATCAACGTCACCAGCCCAACCTGTGTTCGTGAACTAGACACTCAATTCGACCTAAATATCGCCATGATATTAATAGAAGCTATAGAAACGCGTCTTCAGTAATATAAAAATGCGAGTAAGAGATACGTTTTCTATTGCACTTTTCATCGCCATTAGCCTTCATGTGCTAATGGTGATGATTGTTGGTTTCGATATCACTATGCCAACACCTAAGCCTAAAACTCTTGAGGTAACACTGGTTCAGCATAAAACCAAAGCACCTTTAGAAGCCGACTTTATCGCCCAAGCGAACCAACAAGCTAGTGGCACAGAATTACGTAAACAAAAGCTAACCACCACAGAGGAAGCCCGCTTCTTAGCCGATACTATTCAGGAAATATCTCCACCGATTCAACCCCAGTTAGCTTCTGCTGAGCCTATTGACGAACCGAGCTTATTAACCACAAAAGACCAAGAAGCAGCTTTTGAAGTTGTCAAAGATGTGGAAAACGAGCCAAAAACACTAGAAGAAAAGTTTCGTGGTGAAACCCAAATTCCAAGTCATATATCGAACGATATTGCGACGCTAGAAGCATTGTTAGATCAACAACGTCAATCCTACGCCAAGCGACCTAGAATACGCCGACTTACATCTGTATCGGCAAAAGCCGCAGTCGATGCAAAATATCTCGACGATTGGCGTCGTAAAATTGAACGTATTGGCAACATTCATTATCCAGAAGAAGCCAAGCGCAACCATCTTTATGGAGAGCTACGCCTAGCAGTCATTTTGCTGCCAAACGGCTATGTGGATGATATTGAAGTTTTGCACTCTTCTGGTGTTCGGGTGCTTGATGACGCTGCGATGAGAATTGTTCGCTTGGCTGAGCCATTTCAGGTCTTCCCGAGTGAACTAAAAAAGGAAGTGGACAAACTAGAAATTATTCGGACATGGCGGTTTGTGCCGGGTAATCAACTTCGAAGCAAGTAAGGAAACTAAACGACAATAAAAAGCCCTCACTCTGAGGGCTCCTCACTTTTTGCTTACTGGATGTTCCAGAATCAGTCGAACTGACCATCACCCATGGCAAGACGAATTTTCTTCATTGCATTCTTTTCGAGTTGGCGTATGCGCTCGGCAGAGACACCATACTCATCGGCCAGCTCATGTAAAGTAGACTTACCATCAGACAACCAACGTTGCACTAGAATATTTCGGCTACGTTCATCAAGATCAGCCATTGCAACTTCTAAGCGTTGATTAGAATCTTCTTCCCAATTGCCATTTTCAAGCAAAGTCGCTGGGTCAGAACGGTGGTCTTCCAAGAACTGTGAAGGCGCTTGGAAAGCGCTGTCATCGTCATCGTCCGCAGATGCATCAAACGCCATATCGGAAGAACTTAAACGACCTTCCATTTGACGAACGACTTCCGGTGTGACACCTAAGTCACTAGCAACCGACTCCACTTCCGAGTTACTAAACCAAGACAATGATTTTTTCGCGCTACGCAAATTAAAAAACATTTTGCGCTGTGCTTTAGTCGTTGCCACTTTAACGATACGCCAGTTTTTCAGAATGAATTCATGAATTTCTGCTTTAATCCAATGAACCGCAAAAGAGACCAATCGAACACCAACTTCTGGATTGAAACGTTTCACGGCTTTCATCAATCCAACGTTGCCTTCTTGGATCAGATCACCTTGTGCTAAACCGTATCCAGAATAACTTTTCGCAATATGGACTACAAATCTAAGGTGCGACATAACCAAGGTTCGAGCAGCCTCTAGGTCTTCTTTATAATAAAGACGTTCCGCCAACGCTTTTTCTTCGTCTGCGGTTAAAATCGGAATTCTGCTGACGGCTTGAATGTAAGATTCTAGGTTCTGACCTGGAATCATCATGTCCGTAGGCTGGAGAGCTTTACCCATCTCTATTTCCACCTTTGTAGTTGTTCATACTTTGTTTGACAAAATACTAGCAAGTAAATTTTGCTTGTGTGTGACATAAATGTGAATAAAACATGGCTATTAACTTAGTACGGATTATAGCCTTTCATTGTCACTGCAATTCAATATTAGCAATATGTCGATTAACGGCAATCCACGCGCCAAATACACCAACAAACGCGCTTATAGTTAAACATAAAACAATCTCATCTGCATTAAAAGTCTGTAGTTGAAAACCGCTCTGATAAAGATCAATTAAACGCTCAGCAGGAGCACTAACCCACCAGCTAAGCAAGAGAATACAGAGGCTAGCAAAAAAACCGCCTAATACGCCAAACCAAAACCCCATATACAAAAAGGGTCTTCTAATATAAGCATCTGTTGCCCCAACTAGCTTCATTACCAACACCTCATCACGACGACTTTCCACCGCCATGCGTATTGTATTGCCAACAATTAATAAGACAGCAACGACCAGCAAAACCGACAGAGCATAAACAAATCTCTGTCCAAAACTCAGTATATTGGCAAGACGCTGTAACCATTGTGCATCTAATTCGGCATAATCGACTTCTTTCTGAGCTGCTAACTGGTCTCGCAAGGCTTGTAAGCTCGATAATGTTGTGACATCGACCGTTTGTTTAGGTATCACACGCAACACAATTGGCAAAGGGTTCTCTGGTAAGGACGATAGGATCTGCTCATAGCCGCTCGATCGTTCAAAATATCGCAACCCTTCTTCCTTCGAAATATACTCAACTGACGCAATATCCGCCTGGGCTGAAAGACGATGAGATAAAGCAAGTGCTTGGGTATCTTCTAGATTAGGGAAAAGATAGAGAGTAATGACCGACTGCTGTTCCCACTGATCCGTCACAGATTGCACATTTTTCAATAAAACATACAAACCACCCGGTAAAGATAAAGCAATAGCGATCACCATTACCGTCATCACACTGGCTAATGGGTAACCAAGCAATCGCATAAAGCTTTCAGTTAAAGTAGCTTGATGGAGACGAAAATACTTACTAGGGCTAAACTCTGTGCGCGTTGGCCAATGATGTTTAGTACCTTTTATTGACTCTCGAGTCGCACCGCGTTGATTCGGCTTCTGTGCCATTTAGCCAAACCCTCCATCATTCACCATTCGCCCCTGATTTAGCGTCAAAACACGATGACGCATGCGAGCAACGAGAGCTAAATCATGGCTAGCAACAAGAACGGTAACACCAACACGATTAAACTCTTGGAACAAGTTCATAATTTCTGCTGATAATTTAGGATCTAGGTTACCTGTTGGTTCATCGGCTAACAGAAGCTGCGGTTTATTAACCACAGCTCGGGCAATACCTACACGCTGTTGCTCACCACCAGATAAGGCCATTGGATTGTATTTCTCTTTATCGAGTAAGCCCACTTTATCTAATGCAGCACGAACTCGCTTAGCAATTTGCTGAGGATCCGCGCCGCTAACTTGTAATGGCAAGGCCACATTATGAAAAACACTGCGATCTAATAACAACTGATGATTTTGAAACACAACGCCAACACGACGTCTATGCTGAGGTATCGCGCGACGACTCAACGTACGCAAATCGACACCATCCACCAAAATTTGTCCCGAGGTTTGGCGTTCAATCATCATCATGAGTTTCATTAGGGTGCTTTTGCCTGCACCCGAATGGCCAGTAAGAAAAGCCATCTCACCTTGTTGCAAATGAAAACTCACCTGCGACAGAGCTTCTTGTCCGCTCTCATACTTTTTGCCTACTCGTTGAAATTCGATTTCCACGCTAATCCAGCATCCTTAAATTAGAAAGAAGAAGGGTATAATCACTACTTATTCGCTATCAAACAAGGCGTCAACAAACTCTTTAGCCACAAAAGGACGTAAATCATCGGCTTGTTCACCTACACCAATATAGCGTATTGGCAATCCAAACTGTTTCGCAATGGCAAAAATAATACCACCTTTTGCTGTGCCATCTAACTTCGTCAGTGTAATCCCAGACACACCTACGGCTTCAGAAAACAGCTTGGCTTGACTGATTGCATTCTGACCAGTCCCAGCGTCCAACACCAACATCACTTCATGTGGTGCGTTTTCGTCAAGTTTCTTCATAACACGAACCACTTTCGACAGTTCGTTCATTAAATTCGCCTTGTTTTGTAGTCGACCAGCGGTATCCGCTATGACGATATCAACGCCTTTTGCTTTAGCAGACTCAATCGCGTCATAGATAACAGAGGCTGAATCCGCCCCCGTATGCTGAGCCACAACCGGAACATTATTACGCTCGCCCCAAACCTGAAGCTGCTCAACAGCTGCTGCACGGAAGGTATCACCCGCCGCTAACATAACACTTTTACCTTCAGCCTGATATTTTTTAGCCAGTTTGCCTATGGTGGTGGTTTTACCAACACCATTTACACCTACCATCAAAATAACAAACGGCCCCTCTTTACTGATAGGTTCAAGCACTTGTTGTGATTCACTAAGAATCCCTTCCATATCTGCTTTTAAGTGGCTCAAGACTGTTGCAGAGTCTTTCAGCTCTTTACGATTTAACTTATCGGTTAGCGTACCAATCAAAGCTTGTGTGGCATCAATACCAACATCAGCCATCAATAACTGAGTTTCTAGTTCTTCAAGCAGATCATCATCGACTTTTTTATGGCCGCCAAGCACCGATGACAAACCACTGCCTAAACCACTACGCGTACGAGACAATCCAGATTTAATTCGCTGAGACCAAGACAATGTAGGCTGAATCGGCTCATTTGGCACTTCTTCGGCCTGCTCGGTCGTGCTTTCTTCTTCAGGCTGCTCAGCAGAAACCAAAGTATCTGTCGAATCGGACTCGTTCTGAGAGGTATCAGGTAAATCTGTATCCTTATTTTTGGCTGCTGCAATATCTGCATTCATTTTATTAACAAAGCGACGACGCACGACAAAAGCAATAATCGCTAGCAGTATTCCTATCACTATCGGAACATAACGCGCATATTCACCAAGATACGGTGTGAAAAAAGCAATAATTTGGTTAACAACTTCCATTAAATTGGTCTCTTTGTTTTGACTGATGTAGTAAACATCAGTGAAATGCTATGATTAGATGCAGTGCCACATACATGGACACTTAATAACGATTATTTTAACATCATTCTGGCTCGCAAACAGGCTTAGTTTTAAGCAAAAGATCTTAATACGCACCACTCAAGGTTCATTATGTCCGACGATAGCAAACCTCTTTTCAGCCGGCCGGTTCTAGCGGCTGTTATGCTGTTCTGTACTCTGGCAATTTGGTTATTAAATTTAACCGCTCCGAGCAGCAAACTCCCAACGCCGCAGATTGAAAAATGGACAACCACATCAGGTATTCCCGTCGTCTGGATAAAACAGGCAGAATGGCAAGATAGCAACAAGCTAGAAATCCGCTTCTCATTTCGTTCAGTCACGACCAACATTAGTTTAATTCAAACCACCCTAGCAATGCTGATGAGCGACTCATTGCCATTAAGTACCGCTTCGATAAACCAAAGGTTAGCGCCCTTAGCCGCTAGCGCAAATAGCTATTATGATCATGAAAATCAAACCATTGGTTTAACAGTAAGTAATGAGTCTAAATACTTAGTGCCCACTCTTTCTTTGGCAACTAATTGGCTCAAGCAACCAGATTTTAAACGTCGTACATTTGATGCTTGGCAAACCCGTAATAAAACCGTCCAGCCAATACAACATGAGCTTGAAAACATTTTATTTTTCGACAAAACCAGCAAACAAAACGACACAGCAAAAACACAAGTATCGTTAAAACAAGTGTCAGATTATTACCAAAACCTAAAGTCATCAGCCGCCACCATTTTCATTGTTGGTGATATGGCTCCAGACATTAAACAAACCGTGCAAAACGCCATTAATACTATCAGTCAAGATTATCAATTATCAAAGGCCTCTGCAGAAGCGATCCACTACGAATCGGTCAGCACGACCATTCAACAAAACGAAGGTGAACTTTGGCAAACCCGAAGCGCTATTGCACTTATGCCAGTGTCTTCCATAAAAGAATGGATTAGCTTACAAATATGGGGGGCGGATTTAGTTGCCACGCTAAACCAACAACAACATATTGATTTTGTGCAACTTGCATTTACTCTATCGCCACAGCGCCCTTGGGCTCGATGGAACATCCAATACGCAGATAACATCACGAAAAGAATCAGCGAAGGTAGCTATGATACCAGCCGCTTTATGAATGCAAAAAGTCTGGTTTTTGTAGAGCAAATTCCATCAGCAAACAGCAAAGAAACGTTCGGTACATTATTAGATAACTTTAAACAACAACTCGAGCAACAAACGCTATCGCCAACTTGGTGGAGCTATATTGCCACACAGGTCACCCATGAAGATGGCGCACTGACAGTAGAAGAGTTCGCTAATGGCTACAAAGAGGCGGTCGACAGTTTTACTATAGAAGACTATCAAACATCTCTAAAACATCTTTTAAAACCCTCCTCCTACCAAGAGATTCAGGTCTATCAATGAAAAAGAATGCGTTAAACAATGCCTCCAACAAAAGCAAAGCGAAAGCGTCAAAACTAAGAATCATTGCTGGTGAATGGCGCTCTCGCCAATTACCGATTCCTGATATTGAAGGATTAAGACCCACACCAGATAGGGTCCGCGAAACCCTATTTAATTGGATAAACCCTTATATCCCTAGTGCAATTTGTGGTGACTTATTTTGTGGATCAGGAGCGTTAGGTCTGGAAGCCTTGTCAAGGGGAGCGAAACACGTAACTTTTGTCGATAATTCTCGCGTTGTCTCTCAGCAGATGAATAAAAACTTAGCGACACTAGGTGCCACAAATGCAAATGTCATTGCTCAAAATGCAGCCGACTTTCTCAACACCACCACACCACACGCATTAGACCTTGTGTTCTTAGACCCTCCTTTTAGAAAAGGCTGGCTAGAAAAAATTATTCCGTTACTTGAAAAAGGTTGGTTAGCAACACGGGCTCATGTCTACATTGAAATGGAAAAAGAAGCCACTCTCCCGACGCTTCCAACTCATTGGTCTTTAATTAAAGAAAAAACAGCTGGCCAGCTAGTCTACCGTTTGTTTGAAGTAAACCAAGCATAACCACTAAGAAGTGTAAGAGCCCTGACCAAAACAGGGCTTTCCTCCTTTGCTGCACCCTGTATTTTGCACCAAAAAAAAGCAGTTAAATTCCCTCATAACTCACGCGAGATAGTCATAACAATGACGACATTTTGAGCACGATGTTTGCATAGCCAAACAGTATGCGTGCTAATTATGTGCACATATCTTAAATGCTGTTGCGAGCAAGAAGGTCTTTATGCTGACAAACTTATCTTTTAAAACAAAGCTATTACTACTTCTGGTTACTGCTGTTCTTGGGTTCATCATTGTCACCTTTGTTGCGATTGGAGGATTAGCTTCCCAGCAAAAAGCCAACGATGAACTACGAACCCTATCAAAGATTCAAACCTCCAATGACCAACTCAGCATCCAAATGCTCGAAATGGCTGATAGCCTTAGATCAGTTTCTGTTGATAACTACAATGAATTCATTGCTAACGCAAAAAATCAGATAGAACAAAACGCTATTGTCGAACAAAGCAATATTGAAAAAGCCAGTAACCAAGAATTAAAAGACATTCTCGCGGAAAACCTAAAAGAAATTAATAATTACAACCTAGCACTTATCGCACTAACGGATAAACACGCGATTGTTGGCTTTAACTCGTCTTCAGGACTACGTGGTGACGTCGATAAAATGGGGGCCGATATAAGCAATGATATTAAAAAACTCAGTCTCTTAAGGCGCGAATTCACCAATGTCCGTAAAGCAGAATCAGATTATTTGGCAGACCCAACCAGTGACAACCTCGATGCCTTCATGACCAGCTTTGGTCGCTTTGATAACCGTATTATCAATTTCGGTTTCCAAGATACCTTCGGAGTAAAAGCGAATACTTATAGAGATACACTGATTCAGTATGGCAAAGCCCACCAATCTCTAACGGAAACCGAAGCGGCATTTACAGAACAGAAAAAGCGCTTCACTGATCGCCAACAGGAAACCAACCAATTAATAGAAAGCGAAGTACTTGAGGCAGAAGCAAGCGCCGTCAAAAGCTCTGCACAAGCAAATGCCACGTTACTTGGAGTCAGTATTGCCGTTATTGTAGCCGCAACCCTATTGATGATCGCAATAGGCCGCAACGTAAACAGCACACTTCACCACATCATTAATGACTTAAACAAAGTCAAAAAAGGCGATATGTCGTCAAAAGCCTCGGTCAATACAAAACGCAACGATGAGTTTGATCAGTTAAGCCAGTCATTAAATGAAATGACTAGCGGATTAGGCGATGTACTTAAAGATGTAGTATCCACCACAAACAATTTCAGTACCATGTCAACGGATCTGAACAACACCATCAGCAGCATTGCTAGCAGTAATCATATGGTGAACCAACGAACCCATTCACTAGCCAGTGCAACCGACGAAATATCTGGCCGTTTAACCGTACTTTCCAATACAACAAACACTCTACAAACGCACTCAAATGGTACTTACCAATCAGCAAAATCTGGCGCAGATACAATAAAAACCGTGCTTAATAGCATTTCTGATACTGTCAAAATTGTAAACATGACCAGCCATCAGCTCGACGAATTGGGTCACTTATCCAAAAATATCGACAGCGTCATTGCCATGATTAACGACCTTGCCAGCCAAACCAACCTACTTGCCCTTAATGCGGCTATAGAAGCCGCTCGTGCAGGTGAAGCGGGACGTGGTTTTTCTGTCGTCGCGGATGAAGTTCGGGCTTTGGCAGAGAAAACAGTCGATGCCACCTCGAAAATCACCGATATTGTAAACACCATTCAGCAGTCTACTCAAACCGCAATCACTACCATGGAAAGTGGTCAAAACAACTTAAAAATTATTAGTGAAAACGGTGGAAAAGCCGAGGAAGCCATGCGAGATATTGAAAACAATGCTTTAACGAGTTCGCAATCTACCGACTCAATGGCCAATGCAATACAAGAGGTTGCTAGTACCGCTATTCAGATGAGTACAGAAATGGAGCAAATTGCTCAACAGTTAAATGAAGATACTCGTTCCATCGATATTTTAGCGGACAAAACTCAGCAAATTAATAAGCTTTCCGCACAACTGGCCGTTAAAACCCAAGTGTTTACTCTCGTTTAATTCCCTTCATTCCTTATTAGCGCTATTGCATAAGCGATGGCGCTATCTCCTACTTGATGACACTTATCACAAACGCTAGACTGTGTAACATCTTTCATCGATGACCCTTCCCACGTTTCTGCACGGGAATTCGAGTACTTTCTTTAGGACTTTACTTTAGGATAAGAACACACCTATGCCGGACGTCATTCCAGCCGACTCTGTTGGTATTGTTACGCCACAGATTGCGCAATTCGACACACCATTGGCGCTTTCCTGCGGACAATCCTTGTCATCGTACCAGTTGATTTACGAGACGTATGGCACACTAAATCAAGATGCCTCAAACGCGGTATTAATTTGTCACGCACTGAGCGGAGACCATCATGCAGCGGGCTATCATGCCATGTCAGATAGCAAACCTGGTTGGTGGGATTCTGCAATAGGCCCAGGCAAAGCCATTGATACCAATAAGTTTTTTGTTATTTCTCTTAATAACTTAGGCGGCTGCTGTGGGTCAACTGGGCCAACCAGCATCAACCCAGAAACAGGGCAACGCTGGGAAGCCAGCTTCCCAATTGTCACGGTCGAAGACTGGGTCGAAAGCCAAGCCCGTTTAGCGGACTTGTTAGGGATTCAGACTTTCGCGGCGATTGTGGGCGGCAGCTTAGGTGGCATGCAGGTACTGGAGTGGAGCATCCGCTTCCCTACTCGTTTGAAATCGGCCGTCATTGTCGCTTCCGCTCCGAAATTATCCACACAAAATATAGCCTTCAACGAAGTGGCTCGTCAGTCGATTCGTCGTGACCCAGACTTTTTTGATGGTAATTACATAGAAAATAACTCGGTACCAACCAACGGTCTTGGCTTGGCTCGCATGTTAGGACACATCACCTACCTTTCAGACGATGCCATGGGGGCGAAATTTGGTCGTCAGAGGCGCCATGATAGCTACCAATATAATTACGGTATTGAATTTGAAGTAGAAAGCTACCTACGTTACCAAGGCGAAGCCTTTACGAAACGCTTTGACGCTAACACTTATATGTTGATGACGAAGGCGCTGGATTACTTTGATCCGGCATCGCAAACCAATGGTGATCTTTCTGCGGTACTGAGCCGTGCGCAATGTGAGTTCCTCTTGGTTTCCTTTACCACGGACTGGCGCTTCGCACCTGAACGCAGTGAAGAAATCGTCAATGCTTTAGTAAAAGCTGGCAAGCCGGTTTCCTACGCAAAAATAGAAGCAACAGAAGGTCATGACGCCTTTTTATTCCCAATTCCTCGCTACATGGCCGTGCTAAACACCTTCTTAACCCGTGTTGCTAATAGCCTTACAACGGAGGTCAAATAATGCGCTCTGATTTAGAAATGATCGATGAATGGGTTCAACCCAATATTCGAGTGCTCGATTTGGCTTGTGGTCCTGGCGAATTGCTTCATCACCTTATTCAAAACAAACAAGTGAATGGCTATGGCTTGGAAATCGGCCATGAGGACTTAAACACTTGTATCGAAAAAGGCATCCCTGTTCTTGAACAAAACATCGATGAAGGTTTGCAAAATTTCGGTGACCAAAGCTTTGACTTGGTGCTCATGACACACGCCTTGCAACAATTCCGTCGTCCTGATTTATTGATCGACGAAATGCTGCGGATCGGCAAAGAATGCATCATCACTTTCCCGAACTTCGGTCATTGGCGCAGCCGTTTGCATTTGGCCCTTAAAGGCAGAATGCCAGTATCGGATTTCTTGCCATACAACTGGTATGACACGCCAAACATTCACTTTTTCACCTTCCAAGATTTTGAACGCTTATGCCGCGAGAAAAACATCAAGGTACTGCGCTGGGCAGCGGTGGATGGCCAACTAAAAGACCATTGGTGGATTCGCTCCATGCCAAACCTATTCAGTGAAACGGCGATTTTTCATATCAGCCGTTAAAGCACGAGCCACCTAAATCAAACGATCAATACGACAACAAGGCGGCGAATCAGCCGCCTTTGTTTTAAGAAACAAGGGAAATACCGATGAACAAAACCATCGTACTTGCTAGCAACAATGTAGGAAAAATCAAAGAATTCAATGCGTTACTGGGTGAAATGGGCATTGATGTTAAACCTCAAAGTGAATTCAACGTCGAAGAAGCCGAAGAAACCGGTCTAAGCTTTATTGAAAACGCTATTTTGAAAGCGCGTAATGCCTGTGCTCATACAGGATTGCCAGCTTTGGCGGATGATTCAGGTATTGAAGTGGATTATCTTGATGGCGCACCGGGTATTTACTCGGCACGTTTTGCTGGCGAGCATGGCGATAATGACGCCAATAACACACTGCTATTGGAAAAATTAGAAGGCGTGCCTGAGCTGGAACGTACAGCGCGCTTTCATTGCGTCTTAGCTTATATGCGCCACAAAGACGACCCAACACCTCAAGTCTTTCATGGTGTGTGGGAAGGCCGCATTTTGACCTCAACAGAAGGCCAAGAAGGCTTTGGTTATGATCCTATCTTCTATGTTCCTGAATGCGCTTGCAGCGCGGCTAGCCTGCCAAAAGAGGTGAAGAACCAGATTAGTCATCGAGCAAAAGCGCTAAAACAACTTTTTGCTAGCTTCCAGCAGTCTCAACAAGGTAAGCCATTTTGAGCACACAACTACCACCACTGAGTCTTTATATCCATTTACCTTGGTGTGTGCGTAAGTGCCCGTATTGCGACTTCAATTCCCATCAAGCAGACCGCTTTGAAGACAATGGCAAGCTGCCAGAAGACGCCTATTTGACTCAACTTCTCGCTGATCTAGACGTGGATTTACCTTATGTGGCTGGCAGAGAAATTCAAACGGCTTTTATAGGCGGTGGTACTCCAAGCTTAATGAGCGAAGATTTCTATTACCGCTTAATGGATGCGCTACGACAGAAGCTAACCTGGGCAAAAGAGGCTGAAATTACCATGGAAGCCAACCCAGGCACCTTTGAGCAGGAGAAATTTCGTCATTTTCGTCAAGCTGGTATTAATCGTTTGTCGATTGGCATCCAAAGTTTCCAGCCAAACCTGTTGAAAACCCTAGGAAGAATCCACAACCGCGAAGAAGCAATACACGCTGTGGATAAGTCTAGAGCCGCTGGCTTTGACAATATCAACCTCGATTTGATGCATGGCCTGCCAGACCAGAGCTTGGAAATGGCACTGGAAGACTTGTCTCTCGCTATCGAATTGAACCCTGAGCATTTGTCTTGGTATCAATTAACGATTGAACCCAATACTGAGTTTTATCGCCGCCCTCCAACGCTGCCAGAAGACAACACCTTGTGGGGCATTCAGGATGCTGGTCAAGACCTACTCGCCAAGAATGGATATGCGCAATACGAAGTATCCGCAAACTCCAAAGAAAACCGACAAGCCGCACACAACCTTAACTATTGGCGCTTCGGGGATTACATTGGTATTGGTGCCGGGGCTCACGGCAAGATCACATTGATTAATGGTCAAATATTTCGTACACGAAAGACCCGCCATCCAAATCATTACTTAAGCAACTTGCCTGAAGCCTTAGTCATCAAAGAAACCATCGAGCAAGAAGACTTACCCCTCGAATTTATGATGAATAGACTGCGCTTGTTTGAAACCTTTGATTTAAAGGACTACGAGCGATACACCTATCAAAAAGTACCAAATTCACTACTAAAATCCTGCGAAATAGCCATAAAACAAGGCCTATTAGATGCTGATAAATGGAAAAATCAATGCATCGAAACAACCGAAAAAGGCAAACTATTCCTCAACGAATTGCTTGAATTATTCCTTCCTTAACACATCAATTTATTTACTATAATTTGACATCTAAGTATTTTGATGTAACCCTTAGCGCGTTAAGTATAAGCGAGGCTGTCTTCGACGGCCTTTCTTGTTCTAGTTAACAAAATTATCTTTTTAATCAAGAGAAATAGTCCACCATTTAGTTCTAACTCGACATGCCATTCTTTCTCTAATAAGGAATTGGAAATGGGCTTATTCGCATGGACATATATGCCAGATAGATTATGCATAGATTGTGAAAAAGAGGACAAAAAACGTCGCATTAGGAACAATCGTATATTAATAATTCTTTTAGGGTTAAGTAGCGGGCTTGTGTCACTAAGGCGCTCATGTCGATTTTCATTTAATAAAGATTAGAACAGACCTTTTTAATGAGCACAGCACTATAACAAAGGTCTCGGGGAAAGTTTTAACTAATTCGGGAGAATGTTTATGAGTAATAAAGTACCTGACAATGGTCGGGCAGAATACAATACGTCGTATAAGGTGGGCCAAGATAACATTAAGTTTCTTGGTCTTGACGTACTAAATCCAGTATTTAGTACCAGCGCTATTATCATCTTTGCTTTCATCATTGGCAGTATCTTGTTCCCTGCTGATGCAAGCAAAGTATTGTCTGGCGCAAAAAACTGGTCAATCAATAATTTTGACTGGTTCTTTATGGTTGCTGGTAATATTTTTGTCCTATTTTGTTTGATTCTTATCCTTCTTCCTCTTGGCAAAATTCGCCTTGGTGGCACTGAAGCCAAATCCGATCACTCCACTATCACATGGTTTTCTATGCTTTTTGCAGCAGGCATGGGGATTGGCTTGATGTTCTGGAGTGTAGCAGAGCCAGTGGCTTACTATACCGGTTGGTACGGAACGCCATTTGATGTAGCGAAGAACACACCAGAAGCAAGAGACTTAGCAATGGGCGCAACCATGTTCCATTGGGGTCTTCATCCTTGGGCTATTTATGCTGTTGTTGGTCTATCTTTGGCTTTCTTTGCTTATAACAAAGGTTTACCTCTTACCATTCGTTCTGCTTTCTATCCATTATTTGGCGAAAAAGTTTGGGGCGGAATTGGTCACGTAATCGACGTTGTTTCGGTTATTGCAACTATCTTTGGTTTGGCAACATCACTCGGTTTTGGCGCACTTCAAGCAACGAGTGGTCTTCACTTCTTGTTTGATATTCCGAACACCCTCACAACACAAATTTTGGTTATCTGTGGTGTGACTGCGGTTGCGATTTTCTCTGTAGCACGTGGCCTTGAAGGCGGTGTAAAACTTCTTTCTAACGTCAATATGATTATTGCTGCGGTATTGGCCATCTTCATCGTCATTGTTGGTAACACAGGCGCCATCTTTGCCGCTATCGGTTCTTACTTCCTTAACTATGTTGAGTACATCATTCCACTAAGTAACTGGATTGGTCGTGACGACACAACTTTCTACCATGGCTGGACTGTATTCTACTGGGCTTGGTGGATCTCTTGGTCACCATTTGTTGGTATGTTTATCGCTCGCGTTTCTCGTGGTCGTACTGTTCGTGAATTCATTGTTGCCGTGTTACTTGTTCCAACAATCGTTTCTCTAGTATGGATGGCTATTTTTGGTGGGTCTGCTCTAGATCAATCCGCAAATGGTATTGGCGCATTAGCCAATGGCATCTCTGATTCTTCTCTAGCTATGTTCCAAATGTTTGCAAACCTACCAATGACCTCTGTGATTTCCTTCATCGGTATCATTCTGGTATTGGTATTCTTTGTGACATCATCTGACTCTGGCTCTTTGGTAATCGATGGTATTACCGCTGGCGGTAAAACCGATGCCCCAATGATTCAGCGAGTTTTCTGGGCGGTTCTTGAAGGTATCATCGCAATCGCGCTATTAATTGGCGGCGGTTCTGAAGCACTTGGTGCAATTCAAGCAGCAGCCATTACCATTGGCCTACCATTTACCTTACTCATGTTGATCATGTGCGTTAGCTTGTGGAAAGGCTTGCATAGCGATATGCATCTGTATAAATAAGTATCGGTTTTTGTGACTGAGTAACAGTCCATAACGATAAAAAAACAACGCGAACAACCACACACGGTGTTCGCGTTGTTTTCTTTTAGCAAATACTTTAATATCAGCGTCCTCTTAGGGGAGTAATCTTCTTTGCACTGCAAAGATTCTTTGTCAACATAATCGAGCCTCAAGCTCGTGGCAAAGAAGTCCTGATCGGATAAGCGACAGGGTTGATGAGACTTAAGACAATGACTTGGCTCAGGTGGGCTCAGGTTCGTTGTCTTTCGTTTATTGCCCACCTAGGACTATCACATGGAAGCATTATTCACTTCTATCTCCACCGTTGCTCTTGCGGAAATGGGCGATAAAACCCAACTTTTAGCGTTATTCCTTGCGACCCGTTTCGCCTCCAAGTCTTCTATCGTTCTCGGTATTCTTGCTGCAACATTACTCAACCATGCTTTATCAGCTTGGCTTGGCGTTGAAGTTGCTCAATGGATTCCCGAAAGCCTTATCAGCTGGGTAGTGGGGTTAAGTTTTATTGCTGTTGGCCTATGGCTATTGATTCCAGACAAAGACGACAGTGAAGAAAACAATGTCATGAAATATGGCGCGTTCACCGCTACCTTCGTGCTTTTCTTTCTGGCGGAAATTGGCGATAAAACTCAAATTGCTACGGTTTTGTTAGGTGCGCACTATGGCAGTGTTTGGATGGTCTTGCTAGGCTCAACAATAGGTATGATGTTAGCCAATGTTCCTGTGGTATTCGCAGGAAATTGGATAATGGATAGAATCAATCCAGACCTTACTCGAAAGCTTGCTTGTATGCTGTTCCTGATTTTAGGTGGCATCACAATAGCGACGCCTTTGCTTCAATAAATTTAAATATATCAGGAAGGGTACAATGGATGTCGAATTAACAGAAATACTTGAGGCTCTTTGTCAGCATCCGCCATTTAATGAAATTGCTGATGATCCTCAGCTCAACGACATGACGAAAGAGATCGAGATTAGATATGTTCGTTCTGGTGAGTGGGTGATTGCTCCTAGTATGCCGAATAATACGCTTTTTTTTATTCGCAGCGGTGCATTGGAAGTGCTTAGCAAAGAAAATAAGTTAATTCGACGCATGAACGAAGGGGAATTATTTGGTTACTATTCCCTATTACGTGGCGGTAAGTCCTCACAGTCCATGCGAACCATCGAAGACAGTTTATTGTATTGTATTCCTGCTCGATGGTTTCTTAAGCTATATGAAGAAAACGATATTTTTTCTGACTTTTTTGAACTGGCTCGTGAAGTACGCTTACGCGCCGCGATGGAGTCTCAAAACTCAGACGTCTCCTTAATGACCTGCCCAGTTATCAGCTTATTGAGAAGGCCTCCTATTAGTGCTGATATTGGCTCGAATATACGTACTGCGGCAAAAATCATGACAGAACACAGAGTGTCCAGTCTTCTTATTACCGACAATGATGAGCTTATCGGTATTGTCACAGACCGAGATTTACGTACTCGCGCAGTGGCTGAAGGCCTTGACTACGATACTTCTATCTCAGAAATTATGACCCGTGATCCAATCATTATGGACAGCGGCGACTATGCATCTGAAGCCGTGCTTAAAATGATGGAACGAAATGTACACCACATCCCTATTGTAAAACATGGTCGTCCTATCGGAGTTGTCAGCACTGGTGACATCATTCAAAAAGAAAGCCACGGCAGTGTGTATCTAATCAGTGATATTTATAAGCAAACCAGCATTGAAGGCTTGAAAAGCATTAGTCTAAAAATGACTCATACTTTTACACAACTGGTTTTTGCTGATGCCAATACTCAGATGATTGGTAACGCCATGTCGCATATAGGTACAGCCTTCGCCAAACGCCTTTTACAACTAGCGGAAGAAAAGTTCGGACCACCACCTGTTCCCTATTGCTTTATTGCACTTGGTTCCCAAGCAAGAGAAGAACAAACCATCAAAACCGATCAAGATAACGCGCTTATTTTGAGTGACAAATATAATAAAAAATTACATGGCGACTATTTTGAAGCACTAACGGATTGGGTCTGCCGTAACCTTGATGAATGTGGTTATGACTTATGTTCTGGCGATATCATGGCCTCGAACCCTCGCTGGCGCCAACCACTGAGTGTCTGGAAGGATAATTTCAGTGAATGGATACAAAAGCCCAAGGCTGAAGCTTTACTTCGTCTCTCTATCTTTTTTGATCTACGCGGTATCTATGGAGACAAAAATCTAGCGGTACAACTCAATCAACATATACGTCAACAAGCCAAGCAGCATTCGGGCTTTTTAACCGATATGGCAAGAAACGCCAATCAACGTAAACCACCTTTAGGCTTCTTTAGACAATTTGTTTTAGATGGTGAAGGCAAGCAGTCACGTACTTTTAACTTAAAAGAAAGAGGCATCGCGCCAATCATAGATATTGTTCGTGTGCACGCTCTTGCCTGTGGTAGCGATAAACTCAATACCCTAGAACGCATTGAAGACATAGAAGCCGCTGGCTTATTGCAGGAAGGCAGAGCAAAAGACTTAGCAATCGCACTCGAAATGATTGGTATGGTACGTATTCGCAATCAAAAAGATCAAATTGAAGCCGAAGAAACACCTAACAATCACGTTAACCCAGAACACCTGTCGTCTCTTGAAAAACGTAATCTTCGAGATGCTTTTCATATTGTTTCACGCCAGCAGGAATTTATTAAATTCCGCTATGCAGGGAAACGTAGCTAAATGAGTAAGTTAATACTAAAACACCCAAAAGAAGAGCAGCAAGATTGGCAAGCCATGTTTTCTGAGTGGGCAGAAGAAGCACCGGAAGGTCCACTAAAGCAGTATTATCAGGCAGGAATGATTGCCCCCGACACGGCATTGGAAGATACGCCTCTATTGGCTTTGGACTTAGAAACTACGGGGCTTGACCCAAGCCAAGACGAAATCATCAGTCTTGGCTTAATTCCACTGACGAACAAAACCATTCGCTGTCAGGGCGCTCAATACTGGATGGCAAAGCCAGAACGGTCACTCAATGCTGAGTCTGTCACTATTCATGAAATCACACATACCGAGTTAGCTGAAGCACCACGTCTTCATGCGATTTTAGATGAGATTTTAGTGGCATTAGCTCATCAGGTAGTCGTGGTTCATTGTGTCGCCATCGAAAGACAATTCTTGCTCGAAGCTTCAATGAAAATATACGGTTATCCGCTGTACTTTCCGGTGCTAGATACGATGGATATTGAACGTCAGGCAACATTTAAACCTTGGTGGAAACGCTTTGGCAAACAGCCCTCATTGCGCCTAGACGCTTGCCGACAACGCTATAAACTACCACGCTATAAAGCGCACCATGCGCTTACAGATGCGTTGTCGTCTGCGGAACTACTACAAGCGCAAATCTCTTACCATCTGGATCCCACTGCTGAGATTTCAAATTATTGGATCTGATTGATGTAGCCTGCATAGCACCTTAAGCGATTGCAGGCTCTACAACCACAGACTCAAGTGCCGAAGGGCAGCTTTCACGAATCACCAATTCCGTTTCAAGTACCACATCTTTTGCTTCTCTTAAGCCTAAAAACACTTCGGCAGCAACTCGTCCTTTTTCTACCGTGTGTTGATGTATTGTGGTAATGGACGGATGAATATTGGCACTTTCTGCAATGCCATCAAACCCTACCACTTGAAGGTCTTCTGGCACTCTAAGCCCCATATGCAAAGCCGCTTGAACCGCAGCAATCGCAATACAATCGCTCATACATAACAACAATTGAGGACGTTTCGCCATAGTCAACGCCTCACGAGCGGCTTGATAAGCAAGTCGATGACTGTTTTCAGGTATGTTCCAAATATGCTCTGGCGCAACAGATAATTGGTTTTCCTCTAGAGCTTGAAAATAGCCATGTAAGCGTTGAATCGAAATAGATGCCGCACGATCAAACAATTCATCTTCTCGAATCCTACATACGCGATCAGTCGCCAACAAACTCAAGCCTAAAATCGCCACCGCTTCGGGTTTATGTTGCAAAGCATGGCTAGCAATTCGATAAGCACCACTATGATTTTCAATGTTAACGGAGGTCGTTCCAGGGATAAAACTGTCTACGGTGATAATGTTTTTATTAGGCATCAACCAAGGCGCATTAATACATTGCTGCGGTTTATGTCCATACACAATAAACCCATCCACCATAGACGATTGCATACGACTCTGGGCATCCTGTTCAACTTGATCAGAAGACAGCAGCAACATGTTGTATTCATTGGCTTCAAATACTTCAGCCATGCCTTTTAAAAACTGATTCGCAACAGGGTCAGTTAGGCTGTAACTCAGGTCATCAGACAGCACTATACCAACGATTCCTGTTCTTCCTGTACGCAAACTACGAGCCGCAGCATTAGGGCCAAAATAGCCCATTTTTTCACACTCACTGAGAATATTTTCTCGTAGGCTCGCTGACAGTTGGTCAGGTCGATTAAAGGCGTTAGAAATAGTTGCCGTAGACACTTCTAATCGTTCAGCAACATCCTTTAAAGTCAGTTTTTTTATATTTTTTGTCATACTAACCACTCATACCCAAACAAAGAGCTTCGATATTCAAACCGATTGACGCAAACGTAAATCGGTTTGAAAACACAAAGCTCAATAAATTGTGCAACAATGCTTAAGAAAGCCGAGCGTAGAACGCTTGGTAAGCGGGTAAAGTCAATGCCTGACCTTCCAACGCCGACTCAAATCCATGCCCCTGTAGCACATCCTTGATGTCATTCTTTATAACGGCTTGCTGTGTTTCACCTGTCATATTTAATATCACAAGAAGACGCTCACCGTCGTATTCACGTACTAAACCAATAAGCTGTTCATTGCCTACATCCTGCTGAGACAGTTCGCCATTCACCAGAGCGGGTTGCTGTTGACGCCAATGAATCAACTGACGCACTTTATGCAACAAGGCATCTGGATTCGCTTCTTGCTCAGCAACACTCAATGCTAAATGGTTTTTATCAACGGGCAACCAAGGCTCAACGGTAGAAAAGCCACCCAATGCTGATTTATCCCATACCATCGGCGTACGACAACCATCACGGCCTTTAAACACAGGCCATAATGGAATGCCATAAGGGTCTTGAATACGTTCGAACGGTACATCAGCTTCAGGTAGACCCAGCTCTTCTCCTTGATACAAACAAACACTGCCACGTAAAGACAAAATCAATGCCATCGCAACTAAGGGATACGCTTTACCATCTTCTTCCGCTCCCCAACGCGTACGTGAACGCACGACGTCGTGGTTAGATAGTGCCCAACACGGCCAACCATCACCGACAATATTATTCATATCCGCCAAGGTTGTACGGATGTATTCTGGCGAATGTGGCTTATTCAAAAAATCGAAGGTGTACGCCATGTGCAGCTTATCGCCACCCGATGTGTATTCCGCCATACGCTTCAAAGGGAAATCATCGCCGATCTCACCCACCATAGTGCTACCAGGAAACTCGTCCATCATAGCGCGTAAGTCTTTTAAGAAATCCAAGTTTTCTGGGCGGCTTAAATCATACACATGTCGCTGATAAGTATAAGGATTATCATGTGGTGCCCCCATGGTTTTTGGCTCCCCAGCAGGCACTGGTGGATTGTCTTCCAAACCTTGGCTATGGAAGTAGAAATTCACCGTATCCAAACGGAAACCATCAACACCAAGCTCTAACCAAAAACGCATGTTATCCAAATGAGCCTGACGAACTTCAGGGTTATGGAAGTTAAAATCTGGCTGAGATTCTAAGAAGTTATGCAAATAATACTGCAAACGACGGCTGTCCCATTTCCAAGCACTGCCACCAAAAATAGACAACCAGTTATTTGGTGGAGAGCCATCCGGTTTCGGATCAGACCATACATACCAATCCGCTTTTGGATTGGTTTTATCCTGACGACTTTCTTCGAACCAAGGATGAACATCAGCGGAATGACTTATCACCTGATCGATCATCACTTTTAACCCCAACTCATGGGCGCGATCAACCAGTACTTTAAAATCTGCCAACGAACCAAACATGGGATCGATATCGCAATAGTCTGATACATCGTAGCCAAAATCTTTCATTGGCGACGTAAAGATAGGCGAGAGCCAAATCGCATCGACACCAAGGGAAGCAACATAATCCAGCTTACTTGTAATACCGACAAGATCTCCTATGCCATCACCATTGGCATCCATAAAGCTGCGTGGGTAAATTTGATAAATAATCCCACCTTTCCACCAATTCAGGTTACTCGTCATTCTGGCTCTCCAAAAACAAATAAAACATGGGGCAACACCACAGTATTCCCCCATTAAAAAACGTATTACTAGCAATTCATCAACGTTTAGCGACTAACTCTTACGTACATATGACTGCTCATTCTCATCAAACAAATGCATTTTTTCTGGTGGTGCAGACAAATACACTTTATCGCCACGAGAGATATTCAATGTGCCAGCTTGCTTAGCAATGACCATTTCATCAGCCCCCGGAATATTCACATACAACAAAGTGGCTTCACCAAGGGATTCAACAAAAGAGACACTGCCTGAGAACAAACTATCTTGCTCAGAGGAAACCACAACAAGATCTTCTGGGCGGATTCCAAAAAAGGCAGGTTTCGCCTGCTCACTCGGTTCAGTCACGATAGGCGTTTGGATTGATGCAGATGCCGACAAAGATACTAGAGTTTGCGCGCCCGCTTGCTCAATACGACAAGGGACAATGTTCATTGCAGGCGAACCAATAAATTTCGCCACAAACACATTTGCCGGATGCTCATATAATTCTAATGGCGAACCGACTTGCTCTATATTACCGCCAGACAAAAGCACGATACGATCCGCCAATGTCATCGCTTCCACCTGATCGTGGGTAACATAAATCATCGTCGAATCCGGCATGCTGTCTTTCAGGTTGGCGATTTCCATACGTGTCGCAACACGTAATGCCGCATCCAAGTTAGATAACGGCTCATCAAACAAAAAGACTTTTGGACGACGCACAATCGCACGACCGATAGCCACACGCTGACGCTGCCCACCAGATAGTGCTTTTGGCAAACGATCAAGATAAGGCGTCAATTGCAACATTTCAGCGGCTTTGCGTACCTGTTGCTCAATATCAGCCTTGCTTACTTTCGCAATTTGTAAGCTAAACGCCATGTTGTCATATACCGTCATGTGCGGATACAAAGCGTAGCTTTGAAACACCATGGCAATACCGCGCAACGCTGGAGGCACGTCATTAACCACTGTGCCATCAATTTCTAAGGTACCTGCCGAAATTTCTTCTAATCCAGAAATCATACGTAATAACGTAGACTTACCACAGCCAGACGGACCAACGAAGACAATGAATTCGCCTTGCTTGATATCCAGATTAATGTCTTTTAATACTTCAACATTATTCGAATAAACTTTCTTTACATTGGTGAGTTTTACATCAGCCATAATTTTACTGCCTCAATCTAAATTCATACCTTAGGTGAGGAGCAAGCGCTCAACTCACCAACCTAGGTTTTGTTATTTCACCGAGCCCGCTAGCAAACCGCGAACCAAATAGCGCTGTAAGCCAAAGAAGACACACAAAGGAATAATGATGGTAATAAACGCAGAAGCGGTCAGGATCTCCCAGTTACCGCCACGAGACCCCAATAGTTCACGAAGTTGTCCGGTTAGCACCATATGATCCGCATCATTACCTAGGAACACCATGGCAATCAGCAAATCATTCCATACCCAAAGGAATTGGAAGATGGCAAACGACGCCAATGCAGGAAAAGACAGAGGTAAAACAATTTTACGGAAGATATCAAAGTCTGAAGCCCCGTCAACACGAGCAGACTCAATAATTTCTCTGGGTAAACCCACAATATAATTACGCAGTAGGTAAATCGCCAAAGGCAGACCAAACCCGGTATGCGCTAGCCAAATTCCCACATAGGTCTTCGACCCAACACCAAAAAACTCACCAATTAAATTATAGGTTTTCAAAAGCGGAATCAGCGACATTTGCAGTGGAACCACCAGCAAACCAACCACAGCCGCAACCAATAGTGCGCGACCAGGAAAGCTCATCCACGCTAAGGCGTAGGCCGCAAACGCAGCCACAAGAATGGGAATAATAGTCGCAGGAATAGTAACGGTTAATGAGTTGATAAAGGATTTCCCCAGACCTTCGGCACTCAATACTTCGCGATAATTATCCAACGTAAAACGCGGAGGAATTTCGGCAGTATAAAAAATACGCGAGCCACGGGAACCTTTCCATTCAACCGGCGAAGAAAACACATAGTCGCCGTTTTTCATCACTTGCAGCGTCTTGCCTTTCTTCAGTTCAGCCACGGTGCCAACCTCAAATTCACCAGGTCTCAATGAGCTGGAACCAAACTTAGTCACCTCACCCGCAGAGCCTTCAAAAAGATTGCCTCGAATGACAAAACGATCACCTTCTTGAACTTGTTTCTTAGGTTCATGAGCCCGCGCTACAAGACGTTGCTCTGACGTTGATAACGCCGTCCACCAGCCAGAGTTCGATAATTGACTTTTATCTCGAATAGAAGAGATAAACAAACCCGCCGTGGGAACCGTCCAAATAATCACTAAAAACAACACAGTCGCATGGACTAAAAGAGTTAACGAAGTACGTTTAGATGACGTGATCATATTAACGTCCCTCCATTTCAGCATTAGCGCGACGAATATTCCACACCATAATTGGGATAACCAGAACCATAATAACCAACGCAATTACCGCGCCGCGACCAAAATCGCCGCCGCCATTAAACATCCAACTAAACATCTGGTTGGCCAATACTTGAGTGCCCCATTGAGCATTTGTCATCGCCAAAACGATATCGAAAACCTTCAACACCAAAATGGTAATCGTGGTCCAAACTACGGCAATGGTGCCCCAAATTTGCGGTACCATAATCTTGTAGAAAATTTGAAAACCATTCGCGCCATCTAACACGGCAGCCTCAATGGTTTCATCTGGAATACCACGCAACGCCGCAGACAGGATCACCATGGCAAAGCCTGTTTGAATCCAAATTAGAATGACCATTAGGAAGAAATTGTTCCAAATAGGAATGGTCAGCCAGGTTTGTGGCTCACCGCCAAAGAAGACGACCAAGGCATTTAATAAACCGATTTGATCTTCACCACCCGTGCGGAAATCGTAAATGAATTTCCAAATAACCGACGCCCCCACAAAGGAAATCGCCATTGGCATGAAAATCAAACTTTTGGCGATATTGCCCCACCAAATACGGTCTGTCATGGTCGCTATAATCAAACCAAAAAACGTCGCCGCTGTTGGCACAACAATCAGCCACAGCATGTTATTTCGGAAAGATTCATAGAACTCATCACTGCCGAACAGCCATTTATAGTTCGCCAACCCGACAAAATCTTCACCACTACGTCCATAAAAAGACAGGCGAATAGAATCAATAACGGGATAAAAAAGATAAAACGTCAGCAATAAAACCGCAGGGCCCAAAAATAGCCAAGGACGAATAGTATTCGCCATGCGTAAATTTCGCGCAACAGCTGTCGCAGAACCGCTTTTAGTTGGAAAAATTTTATCCAAAAGGTAGTTCGAGCCGTAGAAATACACGACACACCCTAGAACCCCTAGAATCATGATTCCTAACGCAGAGGCAAGCTGTCCCATAGAATCTCCAAAAATATATCAATGCAGTGACGGTATAAAACGATCATCCACTTTACTTATAAAACAAATGCAAAAAAGCCCTAGAGTAACCCTAGGGCTTAGCAAAGAATTACTTCAAGGCATCCCATGTTTTCTGGATGTCATGAGCCACTTCTTTGGCATCTTTACCGCCTGTGTAATCAACCATACCTGTCCAGAAAGAACCGGCACCGATTTTACCTGGCATCAAGTCCGATCCATCAAAACGGAAGGTCGTAGCATAGCGTAAGATCTCACCTTGTTTCTTCGCTGCTTCACTTGAATAAGTTTCTGGATTGGCTTTCAAGTGTGCAGAGATAAAGCCAGTTTGCGCCATCCACAACTCATGAGCGATTGGCGAGCGAATGAAATCGATAAACGCACGAGCACCTTTAGAGTCATTGGTAACACTCATTAAAGTACCAGCACCCAATACAGGGTTACCCAAGTCTTTGGACGCGTAAGATGGGAAGTAGAAGAAATCCGCATCTAGACCCAATTTCGTACCTTCTGGGAAGAAAGCTGGGATAAACGACGCTTGACGATGCATATAACATTTAGGAGGGGAAGTGAACAAGCCCTTTGGACTATCGCGGAAGTCTGTCGATGCTACCGCACCCGCACCACCATCAACGAACTTGTCATTGCGCGCGAACCAACCAAACTCTTCGATAGCACCAACGATACGAGGATCATCAAACTTGATTTCGTTTGTTACCCATTTATCGTAAACCGATGCTGGTTGCGTACGAAGTAATAAATCTTCTACCCAATCGGTTGCAGGCCAACCTGTTGCTGCGCCGGAACCCAAACCGATACACCAAGGCGTGCCACCATCAGCGACGATTTGTTTTGTTAACGCCTTAAGATCTTCCATAGTTTCAGGAACGTCATAACCTGCGTCTTCAAAGTTATCTGGCGAATACCACACTAACGATTTCAAATCCGCACGATAGAACACACCGTAGAATTCTTTATCACCTTGCTTGTCTTTAAAAGTCGCAAGATCAACCCAAGACTGACCTGCTGCGTAATCCTTTTTGACACCTTCTTTTACCGTATCACTAAGAGGTGTTAAAAAGCCCTTAGCCGCTAGATCGGCTGCCAAGCCTGGCTGAGGAAAAACAGAAATATTTGGCGCGCTGCCAGCTTGAGTATCGATAACGATTTGCTGCTCAAAAGAGTCTGAGCCTGCGTATTTTACTTTCGCCCCTGTAGCTTTTTCAAAGTACGCCGCAACACGCTCAAAGTTGCCCTTCTCATCGCCAGTCCAAGGACCAAAGATAGAGATGGTTTCACCGGATAGATCATTCTTTTTTAGCGCTTCATAGCTGTCCCAGCTGAAACGAGAATCTTCACCAGGCTTGAACATGAGATCAGCTGCGTGCACAGCATTTGCGGAAAGTGTCAGGGCGACCGCCATAGACAGTAGAGATTTTTTCATCATTGCTCCTTACAGGCTCACTTGGGAACTCCCCCCTAGCACGCCTTCATTTTTATTATCATAGGTCGAAACAAGGTAAACATGTCTTCTATAAGGATTAAGAAGGAATTTGATTATTAACAAACAGAACCCGCGCTTCAAGCTCATTCCATGCTTAATATTTACTTAATTATTTTTAAATTTTAGTAGCCCATAATAAAAATGCGAATCCTATTTTACTTACGACACCTGTATGAAAAACCAACAAAAACCGCTTTTAACCACAAATTCAGCAAGTTAACCAGCAAAAAGGCACAGAAAAACAGCATTTATTTATCATTTTTTTCCTTATTTTACGGCTATTTTTTAGACCAAAAAAAACGTGGTCATGCCACGTTTTTTATTTTACATAATCGGCTAAAGTACTCTCTTAACCGTTTAACTAGAATTACGTCTTAGACGATTTTAACTAAAAACGACTAAGTTGGGCTTCCGCCTCAGCAAGAGAAGGCAAAGACGGATAAGCACCTAATTTTGTCACCGAGTCTGCCCCACAAGCAGCCGCGAATCGAACAATATCCACAAGTGTTTGCTGTGACAATGTCGCTAACACACCGCTGTCTCCACCGTATTCTGCAAGTTTATATAACAAACCGCCGACAAAGGCATCGCCTGCCGCAGTGGTGTCTTTCACTTCTACTTTCGGAGTGACCACTTCGCACTCGCCGTGTGCAGTTGTATAAAAACGAATCGGATTACCACCATCGGTTAAGACAAATAAGGTCACTCCCGCTGCGAGAGACTGTTCGATCAGCGCAAACGGATCTTCCGCCAGCACAGCCAGTTCTTCTAGGCTAGCTTTCACCACATCGCCGCTTTGCATCCAATCAATCACACGCTTGCTGTCTACTTGGCCATTGGGCCAAAGGTTGGTACGTAAATTAACATCAATACTTACGATCCAATTTGTCGCGCGAGCCATGCTAACGCCAGCCAACGTGGCTTTCGTAATGTCCGCATCGGTCAACGTGTTAGAACAAGTATGAAAAACGCCATGGTTACCAGCAAACCAAGCGGCCTGAAAATCGTCTTCACGGAACAAAATATCTGCAGAAGGACTACGATAAAACTCAAAACTGCGTTCACCTGTTTGATCCAAGCTGACAAATGCCAATGCGGTTTTGGCTTCTTTGGTCATCAGCATATTGCTGGTATTCACACCATAGTCATCAAGAGATGCTTTCAGGAAGTGGCCAAACGCATCATCACCGACTTGGCCAACAAAATGGCTGTTACCGCCCAGACGCGCCACGGCCACAGCCACATTCGCTGGCGCTCCGCCAGGGAATTTAGTAAAAGATTCAAGCTCTCCTGCTTTGGTGGCTCCATTAGAAAGGAAATCGATCAAGGCTTCGCCGAATGCCATCACTTTTGTTGTCATTATCGTGGTCTCTTTTTAATTCTCAGATATCTGCTACACAGACGAGTAATAAAGGTTAGTCGAAAAATTATGCAGGGGAGAAACACTTAAATCAATTTAATTTATTTAAAGCATCCCTTTCGCAACCTATTATCGGTAATTGGTTCACCGTTACTTTCTTGCTAGACTCCAAACTTACTAACGCACTTTTTACCATAAGAGCACCTTGAAGTTCGCCGCCTAAATCGTTGCAATACCAAGGTCTCAACCAACACTTCCACTGAGCAAAAACATGACCAACACTAAATGCATCTATGTTGTAGACGATGACGACGAGATTCGTACCCTGCTCAAAACCTATCTAGAAAAGCATCAATTTAAGGTACTGACAGCCGATTCAGGTGAGACTTTTTTAAAGGATTTTCGACCAAGTCAGGACATTGATTTGGTTATTCTAGATATCATGCTTCCAGGGCAAGATGGCTTTGCTGTCTGTCGCTCTCTAAGAACGCAATCACAAGTTCCGGTCATTATGTTAACGGCAAACTCCGATGAAATGGATCGCATTATCGGCTTAGAAATTGGCGCCGATGATTATCTTGCTAAACCCTTTAACCCGCGAGAGCTGCTGGCCAGAATCAAAGCGATCTTACGACGTATGGAACATACTGAAGTGGTTGATATCACTCCGCCAGTTGCCCATCGCTTTTATCGCTTCGCAGACTTTACCTTAGACACACTTTCACGAGAGCTGCATTTCAAAGACGAAAAAGAATCGCTATCCGGCGCTGACTACAATCTATTAATGCTGTTTTTAACTCATCCCGGCGCGGTGCTCACGCGCGAACAAATTGCCGAAAACACCCGCGGTCGCGACAGTGCCCCACTAGATCGCTTTATTGATGTGCATGTCAGCCGCTTACGCCAACGTTTGCGTGAAGATGCCCGCCAACCTCAGCTGATCAAAACCATTCGCGGCCAAGGCTACATATTAACCGCCAGCGTCGAAGTCATTAGCGATGCCCACTAACACTCAAGCCAGTAAACGCTCGCGACTCAAGCGCTGGTCCCAGTCTCTGACCGGGCAAATTTTGATCATCATGGCACTGGGTGTTGCCAGCGCTCAATTCATCAGCTCGACCATTTGGCTTCGCCAATTAGAGTCTGATACCGAAGAAAACGTGCGCGAAGTCTCTAAGCACATGGCCTTTCGTATCGCCGCGACCGTCAGCTACTTCAAATCGTTACCCACCAATTATCGTCATATCGTCATAGACCAGTTACAAGACATGGGTGGAACTCGCTTTTTTGTCACACTCAATAAAGAAGAGATTCGCATCAATAACATCCCTGACTCGCCACTCAAAGACATAGTCAAAAACGAAGTACAATCGACACTGGTCAAACAATTAGGCATCCACAATGCCAAAATTGCTTTCTCCAGCCCGAGTGATTTACATGTTATCAATAATCAAACCCGTCTTGTGGACCTACCTGAGCGTTGGGGGCATCACAGCTTATTAGTAAAACCACTCACACCACCCATTATCGTGATTCAAATTCCGATTAATGACAAAGACTGGTTGTACCTTGCCAGTTTAATGCCGGATCCGTACTTTTTAGATGGCACCACCGCACTCAGTGGTGATCGCCTGTTCTCTATGGCCATGTCGGTCGTTACCGTATTGTTACTAAGTATTTTGATACTGCGCCGTGTGACACGTCCACTGGCCACCCTTGCTCGGGCTGCAGAACGCTTTGGACAAGGAGATTGGCAACCGATCAAAGAAGTCGGCAGTGTCGAAGTACGCAATACCGCCAAAGCCTTTAACGACATGCAACGCCGTATTCAACGCTACCTGAACGATAGAGAAAGGCTCTTCGCCTCTATTTCCCACGACTTAAAAACCCCAATCACACGCTTACGATTACGCGCTGAAATGCTAGATGAAGATGATATTCGCGACGCCATGATTCGTGATTTGGAAGACCTCGACATGCTGCTAAAAGGCGCACTACAAAGTGTGAAAGAAACCGATATCCACGAAAATCGTGTCGAAGTAAACATTTCTAGAATGCTTAGAGACATGCAATCTACGGCCAACTTAAACGGCACAAAACTCACCGTAGAGGGAGAATTACAGCATCCTTTTATCGGCAAACCTCTTGCGATCAAACGTTGCCTTGGCAACCTTGTTGATAATGCTTTGTTCTATGGAAAAACCGCAACCGTGTATATCGAAGACGATGAAGACGAAGTCTGTATTCGAGTTTGTGATCAAGGTCCGGGTATCCCCATCGATAAAATGGACAAAGTATTTCAGCCTTATACCCGTCTGACACCAGACCATTCCGGTCACCCCGGTGGCATGGGACTAGGTTTAAGTATTGCGCGCAACATTGCCCGCGCTCACGGTGGAGAAGTGACCTTGAGTAACCATATGCCACAAGGCCTAGAAGCCAAACTTTGGCTACCACGACATTGATTTTTTTGAGGAATAAAACGGCGTTTTCGATCTAAAAAGATGGAATAAATCGTCACTAAAAGCGCAAATAAACATGCGCCTTTCAATCTTCAATGCAAGACTTTGTTACAATAGGTTGCTCTATTTTACCCCGCCTTGTTCATTCCTTTGCTAAATTCTTTCACTCGAACATTCGCTTAAGCTGATCTTCAGAAAGCGAAGTCGATACAAAAATAACGCAACATCAAAACAGTTTGCTGTCTTTGATAAGAAGAGACTTTTTCACGAAGTCACATGTGTAGCCGAGACAAGGCAAAAAGAGATGAGACAACGCAGTTTATGCATTTCGAATCTATTTTTAACAAAGTATTGGCAAACACAGAAATCGTGTAAATGGCTCTAGACGACATAACAATAACAAAGGTTACTATCATGAAAAAAATTGCTTTCGGTTTAACCACAGTTGCACTTTCTCTAGCCGCGGCTACCGCTCACGCTGGTGAAGTAGAAGTTCTACATTGGTGGACATCAGGTGGCGAAGCCGCTGCGATCAATGTACTTAAAGAAGAAATGGTAGACGCTGGCCACACTTGGAAAGACTTCGCCGTCGCAGGTGGCGGTGGTGAATCAGCAATGACCGTTCTAAAATCCCGCGCTATTTCTGGCAATCCTCCTTCTGCTGCTCAAATCAAAGGCCCAACTATTCAAGAGTGGGGTGATCTTGGCTTTCTAACCAATCTTGATGATGTTGCGAAAAAAGGCGAATGGGACGTTATTCTTCCTCAAGTTGTTAGTAACGTGATGAAGTACGATGGCCACTATGTAGCGGCTCCTGTGAACGTTCACCGTGTAAACTGGATGTGGGCAAACCCTGAAGTCTTCCGTAAAGCAGGCGCATCTATCCCGACCACTTGGGAACAGTTCATCGTTGAAGCGAAAAAAATCAAAGCCGCTGGCTTTACACCACTCGCTCACGGTGGTCAAAACTGGCAAGACGCCACTTTATTCGAAGCCATCGCTTTGGCTAAAGGCGCACGTTTCTACAACAGCGCGTTCATCGGCTTGTCTGACAAAACACTTCGCAGCCAAGACATGATCGACGTATTTGATACCTTCAAACAAATGCGTGAATTCGTTGACCCAGGTTTCTCTGGTCGTGACTGGAACGTCGCTACATCTATGGTTATCAATGGTGATGCAGCAATGCAAATCATGGGTGACTGGGCGAAAGGCGAGTTCACAGCAGCTGGCAAAAAAGCCGGTATTGATTACGTTTGTTACCCAGCACCTGGCACAAGCGGCGAATTCACCTTTAACATTGACTCCCTAGCGATGTTTAAAGTGGATGGCAAAGAGAAGCAAGCGGCTCAAAAAGATCTTGCTCGTTTGATTCTAGAACCTAAGTTCCAAGAAACCTTCAACTTAAACAAAGGCTCTATTCCAGTTCGCTTGAATATGCCTCGCGATAAGTTTGATACCTGTGCACACTCTTCAATGGATGCCTTCCTAGCAAGCTCAACAACAGGCAACCTAGTACCAAGTATGGCTCACGGCATGGCTGTGAACTCTATGGTTCAAGGTGCGATCTTTGATGTGGTGACGAACTTCTTCAACGACGAATCTATGACGTCTGAAGAAGCGGTTGATAAACTTGCTCGCGCTGTTAAAGCCAGCATGTAAGCTCTAAACCTGCAAACGCCTAATTTGCAGTAAGCATAAGAGGTTGGTCTTCTGACCAACCTCTTCTTAAGATTTCTCAGAGAAGGCCAAAACGTCACGAGCAAAGATGATTCTGGTTTTAGCACAGCATCATCGAGCACAGTCGTTTTATAGCACTCTCTTCTAAAGTGAAGCATCAATTATGAACACAAAAGCCGCCAATTCTGGGTCAGGACAGACTCAGTCAGGACGTCCTGCGCGCCTAAGCTTGGCCGACTGGATGCCGAAAATCGTCATGGCACCAACGGTACTGGTTACCTTGGTGTGCATATACGGCTATATGATTTGGACTGCCGTACTTTCTTTCACTGGTTCTCGCATGTTGCCGTCGTATAAGTTTGTCGGCTTCGATCAATACGAGCGTCTATTCAACAATGACCGCTGGATGGTAGCCCTATCTAACCTTGGGATTTTCGGTGGCTTGTTTATTGTTATCTGTTTGTTCCTTGGCGTGACTCTCGCCATTTTCTTGGACCAAAAGATCCGCGCTGAAGGCGCAATCCGCACGATTTACCTGTACCCAATGGCGATTTCTTTCATCGTAACGGGTACGGCTTGGAAGTGGTTACTTAACCCTACTAACGGTCTGGAAAAAATGATGATCGACTTCGGTTTTGAAAACTTCAAATTCGATTGGTTGATCAACCCAGATATGGTGGTCTACTGTTTGGTTATTGCCGCCGTTTGGCAAGCCTCTGGTTTTGTCATGGCACTTTTCTTAGCCGGTCTTCGTGGCGTTGATGGTGACCTTATCAAAGCCGCACACCTTGATGGTGCCAGTACGTTTACCACTTACCGCCGTATCATTTTGCCATCGCTAAAACCGGTTTTCTTCAGTGCTTTGGTGGTGCTATCTCATATTGCCATTAAGAGTTTCGACTTGGTGGCCGCGTTAACCAATGGTGGGCCCGGTTATGCGTCAGATTTGCCTGCAAACTTCATGTACACCTACACCTTTACACGTAGCCAAATTGGCTTAGGTTCGGCCTCAGCTATGGTCATGCTGGGTTGTGTATTGGCGATTTTGGTTCCTTATTTGTACTCCGAATTGCGAGGTAAACGCCATGACTAATAAAACGGTTGGCCGCAAAACATCCGGTCTAGACAAAATATTACGTGTTGCCCTGTACACAGTATTGATTCTGGTTGCTGCGTTTTACCTCATGCCGTTTATCGTCATGTTGATTACATCACTAAAAGACGTGGAAGAAATTCGTACAGGAACCTTGCTCTCCTTACCGGCCTCCCTGCATTTCGACTCTTGGTCAAAAGCTTGGTCAAGCGCCTGTACGGGCGGTAGCTGTGGCGGTATTTCGCCTTACTTTATGAACTCCTTCCAAATCGTATTACCTGCGGTTGCGATTTCTACGTTAGTGGGTGCGATTAACGGTTACGTTATTTCCCTTTGGAAATTCCGTGGCAGTGACTTTTTCTTTGCGGCCATGTTGGTAGGTTGCTTTATTCCATTCCAAGTTATTTTGTTGCCAATGGCACAGACACTGGGTTGGTTGGGTATTGCTAATACAACTTCGGGCTTGGTTTTTGTCCACGTGGTATACGGTGTGGCGTTTACAACCTTGTTCTTCCGTAACTTTTATCAGTCTATTCCAAGTGAATTGGTGAAAGCCGCTCGTCTTGATGGCGCAGGCTTCTTTACTATTTTCTACCGCATTATTTTGCCCGTTTCGACGCCCATTATTGTCGTCACAGTCATTTGGCAGTTTACGCAAATCTGGAATGACTTCTTATTTGGTGTGGCCTTCTCTGGTTTTGATACTCAGCCAGTCACGGTTGCTTTGAACAACTTGGTAAACACCAGCTTTGGCGGTAAGGAATACAACGTAGATATGGCCGCGGCCATTATTGCGGCCCTACCGACACTGGCGGTTTATGTGTTTGCCGGAAAATACTTCGTCCGTGGCTTAACAGCTGGCGCAGTCAAAGGCTAATAACGCTGCAAAGCAACCTAGAGAACAACGATAAAGACAAAATGCACTCGTGCCTTTTACCTAACACAGCACGAGTGATCTGAAAAAATTCGGAGTAATAACATGGCAAACCTAGTCATTGATAATGTGAAAAAAAGCTACGGCGAGACGGAAATTTTAAAAGGCATCAACATTTCCATCAAAGCGGGTGAATTCCTGATTTTGGTTGGACCGTCTGGTTGTGGTAAATCCACACTAATGAATTCTATTGCGGGTCTGGAAGATGTGACCGAAGGTCGCATTCTCATTGCGGACAAAGACGTGACTTACGCCAGCCCGAAAGATCGTGATATCGCGATGGTATTCCAATCTTACGCTTTGTACCCAAACATGACGGTTGAGCAGAATATCTCTTTCGGTTTGGAAATGCGTAAAGTGCCAAAAGAAGAGCGTAATGTTGAAGTACAGCGTGTCGCTGAATTATTACAAATCAGCCATCTGCTTGACCGCAAACCAGCGCAATTGTCTGGTGGTCAGCGTCAGCGTGTTGCTATGGGTCGTGCCTTAGCACGCCGTCCTCAGCTTTACTTGTTTGATGAGCCACTGTCTAACCTTGACGCAAAACTTCGCGTAGAGATGCGTACAGAGATCAAGAAGCTACATAAAAAACTGGGCACGACCATCGTTTACGTAACCCACGATCAGATCGAAGCCATGACCTTAGCGGATCGCATCGCGGTAATGAAAGATGGGCAAGTTCAACAGTTGGGCACGCCTCAAGAAATCTACGACAACCCATCTAATTTGTTTGTCGCAGGTTTCATGGGTTCACCCGCGATGAACTTTATTCCTGCTAAAGTGGTTGAGCAGGACGGCACTCCCATGTTGGAACTGGCAACCAGCACCACCGTCGCTTTGCCATTCCCAAAACCAGAATCACTGAAAGATTACGTGGGCAAAACCATTCTATTAGGTTTGCGTCCTGAGATGATTACCGAGCCTCAGCCGCACAAAGAAGGACAACCTTTTGTCACCACAACCGATGTGGAAGTGGAAGTCACAGAGCCAATGGGTGCTGATACCATGATCTTGACGCGTGTAAACGATGCCGAAATCAATTGTCGTTCTAACCCAATGTACCCAGCGGAAGCAGGATCTATCATCAAAATGATGTTCGATACCTCTAAAGCGGTGGCTTTTGATAAAGAAAGTGGTCGTCGCCTCGATCTTTAATCGTTCACAAAACGAACCGTTAAACACGCTTAAGCAAGCCTGCCACAAACTAAATTTCATTGTGGTGGGCTTTTTTTTGATTAAATCACTCCGTTATTGCACAAATGGTCAAAATTACTGCACAGTCTCTCGAACTTGTCATAAATATGAGATACATTTTAAGGACTGAAATCAAACAAGCGACTTTTACGGTGGCATTTGGTTATCACGAATGAAAAGCACTGCCGACTAATATCATGTAAAGGAATCCAACCATGAAATTTACCAAGCGTTTTATCACGCAGCTGGCTATTACGGGTGTCGCATTATCTGTGACGGCCTGCTCTATGATGGGCCCACAAAAGCCTGACTGGCAAGAAGACAAAGAATATCGCGTCACTATTTTGCACACCAATGACCACCATGGTCGTTTCTGGCAAAACAGCAAGGGCGAATACGGCATGGCCGCTCGTAAAACCTTGATCGACAACATTCGTGAAGAAGTGGCGCTAGACGATGGTAATTCTCTATTACTGTCTGGTGGAGACATCAATACGGGCGTTCCAGAATCTGATCTACAAAATGCAGAGCCAGATTTCCGTGGCATGAACATGTTGAAATACGATGCCATGGCACTGGGTAACCATGAATTTGATAACCCGCTTTCTGTATTGAAGCAACAACAAGAATGGGCAGGCTTCCCTTTCCTTTCTGCGAATATTTTAGATGAGAAGACAGGTAAGCCTCTGTTCGATGCTTATAAAATCTTCCAAGTGGATGACCTTAAAATCGCCGTTGTAGGCTTTACTACCGACGACACAGCAAAACTAGGTAACCCTGAATACCTAGAAGGCATCAAAATTGAATCGCCTATCACAGTCGCGAAAAAACTGATCCCAGAACTGCGTAAAAAAGCCGACCTAGTCATTGCCGTTACTCATATGGGTCATTACCGTGATGGTAACTATGGCGGTAACGCTCCTGGCGATGTCACACTAGCACGCTCTGTTCCTGGTATTGATGTAATTGTCGGTGGTCACTCACAAAACCCACTGTTTGAGCCTGATGAACAAAACGGCACATTGATTCTTCAAGCCTACGAATGGGGTAAATACGTTGGCCGTCTCGATTTCGTTTACAAAAATGGCGCCATTGTTTGGTCTCAGTACAAACTGATCCCCGTTAACTTGAAGAAAAAAGTAAAAACGGCGGATGGCAAATCTGAGCGCGTCTTCATCGAAGAAGAAATCGCACAAGATCCAACCATGCTTGAAATGCTAACGCCATTCCAAGAAAAAGGTCAGAAAGAGCTGAATATTGAAATTGGCTTCTCTGATGAAGACTTCATCGGTGACCGCAGTGTGGTTCGTAACCAAGAAACCAATTTAGGTAACTTGATTGCTTATGCTATGAAGCAAAAAGTAAACGCAGATATTGGCATCATGAACTCTGGTGGCATCCGCGACAACTTGGAAAAAGGCATCGTCACTTATAAAGACGTCTTAAAAGTGCAGCCTTTTGGTAACATGGTCTCTTATGTTGACTTCACGGCCGATGAGCTAACCGATTACCTTTCTACTGCCGCAGCGAAACAAGCAGGAACGGGCGCATTTGCTCAGTTCAGTGGTGTTTCTCTAACGCTAAAAGACGGTAAAGCAACCGATATTATGGTGAACGGCAAAGCATTAGAAGCCGGAAAAACATACCGTGTTGCAGTAAACAACTACTCAGCATCAGGCGGTGATGGCTACCCTAAAATCGTTGATCATCCTAACTATGTAAACTCAGGTTATGTTGATGCCGACGTTCTAGTGGAATATATTCGCAACCATTACCCACTTGAAGCAGCTAAATTCGCACCAACAGGTAAGGTTAAGCGTTAATAACGGCTAACCTACTAACTAATGACAAAGCCCCGATAGGTATCCATCTATCGGGGCTTTCTTATGGCTAACCTTGAGGAAGTACTCAGTTACATTATTTTTTATAGGTTAACGACCAAGTTAATGGCGTCGGTAATTTTTCAGATTCTAACTTCACGGTGAACAACAGCTCATTGTCACCAACTTGTTTCCAAGTATTGGTTCGCTTACCACGCTCAGATTCCAGAACAACAATAACGGCATCATTCGTTTGCTGATAAGTCCCAGATATCTCAACACCTTCTTCGTCTTTCTTAATCACTTCACCACTAGCCGTTATCGGAATAGAGTCTATCTCTGCATTATCACATTGCCATTGAAATTGCTTAGCTTGCCAACCCAATAACCATTGGTGACAGATCTGTGTTTGTTTTTTCAACACAGGTCGCGCCAAAGCGCGGATAAAAAAATTCATCTCCTGCGCGACGTTCTCAACCGCTTCATCTAGCTTAGCTTGTGTACTATCTGCATCTTGTAAAAGCCACCTACCTGCTAAGTGGTTCTCCGCCGCTTGTGCTCCAACGCTAAGCAATGCGGTTAACAAGCCAACACCAATCAGTTTATTCACCTTACTTCTCCTTATTTTTATTGTGAATAAATAATGGCAAAGAAGACCGCTATTGTAAGGCGCAAAAACGCGCACAATAACTGACATTTACCGCCACAGGGTGCTATTAATCGTTTTGAGGTGGCAATGGGAACACAGTGTCATCGGAGAGGTATTGAGTCGCCACATCGCCTTTGACGGGCTTGGAAAAGAAATAACCTTGGTATTTTGCGCAGCCTATATTTTCTAAAATGATTTTCTCTGCCTCATACTCAACACCTTCAGCAAGGACAGACAAGTTCATATGCGTCGCCATCGACACAATAGTATTAATAATGACATGACTTTGCGGGTCATTAGACAAATCTCGTACAAACGACTGGTCAATTTTCAATTGCGTAATAGGAAAGTGCTGTAAATAACGCAGTGAAGAATACCCTGTGCCAAAATCATCAATAGAAAAGCGAACCTGACATTCTTTGAGTCGCCACATTTTTTCCGCGACAGAAGAGATGTTTTCCACCAGCATCCCTTCGGTAATTTCAAGATCAAGCAGACTTGGGTCCACTTGCGTACTATCGATCACCGCTTTCACCGTCTCGACAAAATTATCCCTAGCAAATTGATAAGGACTAATATTGATGGCAACTCCTTTAAACGTTGCAGGTAAACCATTGTCTTGCCAGCACTTTAACTGCTTACAAACATTATCTAAAACCCAATTACCAACGTCGTAAATTAGGCCAGTTTCTTCGGCAAATGGGATAAAGCGATTCGGCGGCACTAGACCCAGTTCTTCGTTATACCAACGTATCAATGCCTCAAAGCCTATTAATTGGCCATATTGATTAACTTGCGGCTGATACACCAAATAAAATTCATCATTACTAATCGCACTGTGTAATGCATGTTCTAAATTGGCACGTTCCGTAATTTGCTGTTGCATTTCTTGTCGATAAAACCGAAAACTATTTCGACCGCTTTCTTTCGCATCATACATAGCGGTATCAGCCTGACGAAGAATTTGAGAATCGCTTGTCTCATCCAATGGGAACAAGCTAATACCAATACTGGCCGATATAAACACATCGGTTTGGTCTAAATGAAACACCTGAGACAACTGTAAAAGTAGCGTTTCAGCAAGCAAAGTTACTCGACCCTGTGCCTCTTGGAAATTATTGCCCAACACAGGGATTAATATAACAAACTCATCCCCACCGATTCGTACGGCAATATCGCCAACAGACAGGCACGCGACAATCCGCTTAGCCGCCTCAACCAATAAGGCATCACCCACATGATGTCCCATAGAATCATTAATATTTTTAAAGCGATCTAAATCGAGAAATAACAGAGCACCAATATGACCGCTATCACGCGCATCGGCGATCACTTTGTCTATTTTTTGATTCAAAAAGCGTCGATTAGGTAAATTGGTTAAAGCATCGTAATAGGCCAAAAACTTCACTTGCTCTTGATCTTTCTTACGCTGTGTTATGTCACGAAAGGAGGCCAAAAAATACGCTTCATTATCCAAAGTAATAATGTTGCCACACACCTCGACAGGAAAACTCCCCTCTTTGCTGTGATTATATTGCGCCTCAAATACCTTAGGTTCGCCGGGGGATTCCGTTGCCCACTTTTTAATTAAATCTGGCGTTTGTTCAGGGTCGATATCTTGCATCTTCAAAGTCAGTAATTTGTGCTTATCATAAGCCAACAAACGACATGTCTCGCTGTTACAATCTAATATTTGCCCTTTCAGATTTACCAGCAACATACATTCGCTAGATTGATGCAGTACAGCTTTAAAGTAGGCTTCGCTTTTTGCTAAATCATTTTCGACTTTTTTTCGCTTATGCCAAAGGGCGGTAATCGTTCGAGCCAAGATGCCCAACTCATCTTCTCGAGATGTTTGTGTAAATTGCACTTGCAAGGGGTCATTGTCGTCTTTTTCTAACAAGCTTAACTGGCTAATTAACCGAGACAGTGGCCGAGAAATTTGCACATAAAACAGCACAAACATCGCAGCCCCCAATAAAAAGGCCGATAGAATGGATGTACTGATTAGACGGATATTACGATGCAAAAAACCATTGGTAAGTGCCACACTGTCGATAGAAACCGTTAATGTTCCGACTTTATAGGCGTTACGAATCAAGGGTAAGGTAAAGGTGTGCTGTAAATCGCTAAATAAATCATCAGAAAGCCAACGTAATGACAGCTTCGACAATGGCATATACTGGCTTGCCAGTTCATTACCTAAGTCGTCTTCGATCCTCGCTTTATAAAAACTTTTGGAAAGCATTAACCCTGACAACACCTTCTTCGCTAAATCCTTATCAAGGGCATAAGCGGCCTCTGTTGCTGCATCTTCAACAATAAACAAGGTAGACATAACTTGTTTTCTGATGGTTTCTTTCTCTTCCTGCCAGTCTGTTAAAACTTGGAAAACACTCATCAAAAAACTTAATAATAGTAATAATAACAGCGCCCATTTTGCTTGCTTATAATATAGTCGTTTGCGTAATGCTAACATGCTGATTTATAAGCCTTCTTTAGGAAATGGAATGCCATATCGAGCATAAATAGATTTTGATTCGCCAGATTGCTTAATGGCTTTCAATCCCTTATTCAATTTGTCTCGCCACATACTGGCTCCCTTGTAAGATCGACTAAAGCAAACTGAATAATATTTATATTCCATGTCTGTAATGTTATAAAAACTCAATTGATCAGAAATACCCAATGTATTGGCGACATAAGCGATACTCTCTTTCCCCGTCATAAAAACATCGTGATTACGGCGCAAAAGTAACGTCAAACCTTGTGGATCTTCATTAACAAGACTGTAGGGGATGCCATTCGCATCCAGTATATTCATTGGTGCCCACCCATTTACCACTAACGTTTTGTATTTTTTTAATTCTTGCAAAGAATGACTGCCTGGAGATAAAAAATTACGTCGTGTAACGAAAGCAAGAGAGGAGCGACTAACCGGATCGGAAAATAAAGCAAAGGATTCTCTAGAAGCAATCGGGTGGCATGAAATGCCTCCCAAAATGAGACCCGCTTCAACATCACGCATCACCCGAGCCCAAGGCATTATTTTATAACGAACGGACACACCCTGAGTCGCATAGGCTGCGCGAATTAAATCCACATCTAAGCCATACAGACCATCGTCATACTTGAGCGGTGTCGGTGAGGGAACTTCTTTAGAGTCAATGGTATAAGGAGGGAAATGCAGAGTATAAAGGACAATATCCTCTGCGTGAGCCATCCGGCAAAAGAGAGCCCCAATAATCCATAAAGCAGTGCAGCAATAGCGACTCATACCCCTCCAATGGAACCTAGGTAAATAAAACTTACAGATTAAAATACAGCCGTTCTTAAAATTATCTTATCCTAAATATGATGTAAAAGACGCAACAGCTCAAGTAAATTACGGCCAAACTTAACCACAAAAAAAACCAGACGCCGTATATCGACGTCTGGTTTTGATTCATCAACTCAGTCTTACAGAATTATTTATCGAATAAGGCCGCGCGCTGCGCTTCCATGATGTCCGCAATGCCTTTGCGAGCCACAGCCAACATGCCCATCATTTGTTCATCGCTGAAGGCTTCCCCTTCGGCTGTACCTTGGATCTCAATAAATCCGCCTTTGTCGTTCATGATGACGTTCATGTCTGTTTCTGCATTAGAATCTTCAGGGTAATCCAAATCCAACACAGGCACGCCGTTGTAAACGCCCACAGAGATAGCGGCGATTTGCGATACGATTGGGTTCGCTTTGATTTTTTTGTTCTCAACCAAAAAGCGCATGGCATCGGCCAACGCCACAAAACCACCGGTGATAGACGCCGTACGAGTGCCGCCATCGGCTTGAATCACATCACAATCAATCGTGATCGTGTTTTCACCCAACTTTTTAAGATCCACCGCCGCACGCAAAGAACGACCAATCAAACGCTGAATCTCAACCGTACGACCGGTTTGTTTACCGCGGGCGGCTTCGCGATCTACTCGGCTGTGAGTAGAACGAGGCAACATACCGTATTCTGCTGTAATCCAACCTTGACCCTTGCCTTTCAAAAAACGCGGCACACCATGAACCACAGTCGCAGTACAAATAACTTTCGTGTCGCCACATTCGATCAGCACTGAGCCTTCTGCATGCTTAGTAAAATTACGTGTAATTTTCAGGGGACGTAATTGATCTGCTTCTCTTCCGCTTGGACGCATACTTGCTCTCTCTGTCTATTTGCCATAATAAAGCCGCAATTATAATGATCTTAGATAAAATTGCGCCCCCAGCCGTAGCAAAACATGACATTTAGCAAACCTGTCGAACACCGTCTTGTTACGCTACAATACCGCCTCTATTTTTAACAAAGTATTGGCAAGCACAGTAATCGTGCAAAGGTCTCTCTATTAATTTTTTACTTAGGTACTCAAGATGACAGCAAGCATGACCGCCTTCTCACGCCAGGAAGCCGTATACGATTGGGGCACCATCAGCTGGGAAATACGCTCAGTCAATCAGCGTTACCTAGAACCGAGCTTTCGTCTACCAGAAAACTTCCGCGAGCTTGAGTTTGCTTTTCGTGACGTGCTGCGCAAAAAAATCAACCGTGGCAAACTAGAATGCCAACTGCGCTTCCAAGGCGTAGACAAAGCCGCTACCAACCTAACCATTAACCCAAGCAATGCCCAAGCGTTGGCAAACGCCATAGAAACCCTCGGCACTTGGTTCAAAGATCTAGATCCTGCCAACCCATTAGACATCCTGAAATGGCCAGGCATCCTCAGCGAAGAAGGCAGCGACTTTGATACCATCAAAAAAGCTGTCGTGGAACTCTTCAACCAATCGGTAGACGAACTGATCCAAGTCCGTCTACGTGAAGGCGCGCAACTCAAAGACATTATCGAACAACGTCTTGATGCCATAGACGCCATCGTTGTAGAAGTGCAAGCCAAACTGCCAGAGATCATCGCGGCGCAAAAGCAAAACTTACTGGATAAACTCGACGCCGCCAAAGTCGACCTAGACCCCATGCGCGTCGAAGCGGAAATCGTCCTACTGGCGCAAAAAGCCGACGTGGCCGAAGAACTGGATCGCCTAGCGACCCACACCAAAGAAGTCCGCCGTCAGCTACAACAAAAAGGCCCCATCGGCCGCCGACTCGACTTCCTAATGCAAGAACTCAACCGCGAAGCCAACACCCTTTCATCAAAATCCATCGTAGTGGAAACCACCCAAAGCGCCGTGGAATTGAAAGTGTTGATTGAACAAATGAGAGAACAGATTCAGAATATTGAGTAAGGCATTCTTCTATTAAGCAGCCAGTAAAATGCAGTGAAGAGGTGTGTTTCACCTCTTCACTAGCTCTCTGATTCTGGTTATGGAATAACATTAGCTTAATTTAACTCTGACCCGTTTTATTCAGAGGTCTACACAAACTGACTTTATCGGTAACAACCTGTAGACCTTGTATTTATTGTGAATTGAAAAGTTTGTTTTACTTTCATTGAAAAAGCGCTGCATTTTCCTGTTTGCGCTGATCCAATGTCTTAGCAATCGCAGACACTGTTGTTTTACTGATCCCTTGCTGCTGTGCCAGATACGTAAATTGACTGATGGCTTCTGCGACTTCTTCAATGACTTGCCTTGCATCATTCCAATTCGAAAAGCCAGCACTGGTAGCAAGTTTTTGCATCACCTTAAGTGGTGGCGCTTTGCCATAACCTCCGAACGCAGTGGCGTGTTCGTTAAATGGATGCGGGCTGTAGGTAACATCGTAAAAAGGTGCAGGATCCCATTGACCGTCGTCCGCTTGCAAAAACGCCCAGTTTTTACTGTGGTCGTCTTGATTAGACGACAGTAGGTTAAAAACGGCGCGGCGAAATTGCAGTTGTCCAGCCGCTGGAGATTTACACAACTGACGGCTGGCTTTAATTAAATCAATGTAATCTAAACTTGGTGTTCGAAAGTCTGCATCCAGCAGCCCGCAAGCGCTGTGCATATGCAAGCGACCTGAACTGCGATGGTCTCTTAAATTGGTATGCTCCGTGACATAATCAAAACGCTTAAGCGCTAACCAGGCAGATGCACCGCTTAAAGATGGTGCTTCAATGAGTTGCCATAGCGGTGGTTGGCACTTGGCAAGCTCGGCCATTTGCAAATAAACCGCCTCACACAAACCTTCTTCATGGCCGAGCGCGAGATTTTTCGAGGTAAACTTAATCAGCCACGCTTCATCACCAGGCTTTGCAAAGGTTCGGCATTGCTTAGTTTCTCCGTCAGGCATATAAATCTGTGCCTTGGGTCTTGCCCCACCCGAACTCCCTCCGGCGACTAATGCGGCCAACACCTGTTGCGTATGCCCATCTAACTCATCGTGATTATCATCCATATACTCTGACATCGAAGAATCGAACAACGTTTGTGCTTCTAAGCCTAAAGTAGCTAAATCAATGTCCGCGTTCGTCGTGGCTGAAAACTCAGACACCGGAGAAAAAGACAGCGCTCCCATGCCTTTATCACCGACAAAGGCCAGTCTATCCATCGCCGTTAATTGATTAGGCAAGATGCCCTTTTGCCGGAAAATACGATCTTGCAACAGCATGCCCCAGCCATCGGGCAAACAATCTCCAAATACACCATGTACACCTTGGTGCGGCTGTTTAGGTGCGGCTTGAACTTGTATGCTCGACTGCAAAGTATACGGTGATAAATTGCCAAACTGCTGCAAATAGCTGTCTGCATACTGAAAAAAAACGCCTTGCCGATTCTGCGCCAAGACCCCGGCAGCGAGCTGCTCGCCAGAGCTTAATGTACGAGTTACATTAAGCTTCTGAATGGGTTTAAAACTCATCTTTTAGCACCTCATCAATACTCGTGGGTATAGCAGCACGTTCTTTGCTAGGTTGTGTGAGCTGATAAAGCCTATCCAATGAATCGAGGGTCTGCCAAAGCAACAGCAATTGGCGAAATGAAATTTGCCCCGTCAGCTCAAACTTCTTAATGGTGGCCGCAGGTACGCAGCTTCGCTCAGCAAGCGCCGCTCGTGACAGCTTTGCCTGCTTTCGTAACTCACGTAAATAAGCCGCATAGGCTTGGCTTACATCGGTATCATCAAGTAAAGTAAAATTCATCCGCAAAGACCAAATAGACACAGTTATATCCATTATAGCGAAATAAAACAAAAAGTAGATATTATTGTATCCATTATTAAATGAAGTGTTGAAAAAATTACTCGATAAAGCCTTTCAAAACTGCTATTTTGAGACCCTAACAGCAGCAGAAAAACGGCACTGTTTTTCCATTGCTAACCACTAAGATTGAGTAAAAGCCATAGGCACGTGGTGGGCAAACAGGCATTTTTGAACGGTTTCTTTTCGATAACTCATTGATTTTGTTAGGGTCTAGACCGCTACTCAATGAGCAGATCCAGAATATTGAGTAGTGTAGACCAGCACCGATATAGATCTTTTTCTTGCATCAATAAATATTAATGCTAATATTTATTCCACAACTCAGCCTTGTACGCAGCGATTAAGTTACGCTGGCAGTTAGGGCGAAAAAACCGGCTTTGGCCGGTTTTTTCACATCTAAGGATAGATAAAATGAGAACAGCTTTTTTTATTGATGGATATAACCTCTTTTACGGCTTACTCGCTAATACACCTTACAAGTGGCTCGACCTACCAGCTCTACTTACTCACATCACAGCAATCGAAACCCCCAAATCCAAAACGGTAGCAATCTACTATTTTAGCTCTCCAGTAAAGCCAGAATTGGCTAGTCGGGGAACTCAATCAAAAGAAGCGCAGGACGCTTATATCCGAACACTAAAAGCTTGTGGTGTTTCTGTCACAATGGGAAGGCATACTCTCGAGCCAGCACAAGCCCCAAGGTTTGTTGATAAATCGACTCGACCTTCCCGACAAGATAAGGTTGCTATCTGGAAATTAGAAGAAAAGGAAACAGATGTTAATTTAGCGGTTAGCATGTACCGCCTCTTGTCTAAGCAACAAGCTCTAAACACGGAAGATCAAATTCAACAGGTTGTATTGGTTTCTGCAGATACCGATATTGGCCCTGCTCTTCGAGCAATCAAAGAAGACTTTCCTCATATAACAATTGGTGTCATTCTTCCACATAGAGAAGGTATTAAACGTGGCGCACCGGGCACACTTCGCAACCAAGCGAATTGGATGCGAACCATTGTTAAGAACGAAGAACTCGCTGCACATCAGCTACCTGATAAAGTTCCGACCAAGAAGAAACCAATATTTAAACCTGATTATTGGTAGAAATGATTAAATAATATTTTAACTTACAAAATTGCGGCTGTTTCTAAAGATATAGAGGGTGATCATAAACTGTAAGATCAAATCATGGACGAGTTTAAACTGCTTGAAATAAAAATAACTTTTCTATCAAACTATTTCAAAACTCAAAGTTAAAAGCCGAAGAAAATACAAAAAAAGTATGAGGTCATAATGGCAAAGTTAAAACCAAGAGCTAGGCTTATCCGCACCATAGGCGATAAATTAATCAGTGGCCCCGAAGCTGCTATCATTGAGTTAGTTAAAAACTCCTACGATGCAGACTCTCCGTCTGTCAGTTTACACTTCTCCCCACCAAGACATCAAAACCCAAATGATATCGAGAGCCCTATTATCCAAGATGGTTCTATTACGATTTCAGACAGTGGTCATGGCATGACAGCTCACGACATCGAGCACATTTGGCTTGAACCTGCGACAGATGAAAAGGCTAAAGCAACACATTCTCGATCAGGTCGAAGAGTACTTACAGGGGCGAAGGGCGTCGGAAGATTTGCAACTGCTAGTTTGGGAAAATCGATGGAATTAATCAGTGTCTCTCAGCATGGGAGCACACTAAAAAAATGCAGAGTTTATATTGAATGGGACATATTTGAAAAAGCTCAGTATTTGGAAGAGATAGATATCGACATAGAAGATCTTACTCCAGAACCTGATGATAATACCGGTGTAACAATTAAGGTTTTGGGCTTAAGTAATGTGTGGGGACAAGAAAGACTAAAGAGTTTAATACAAGAGCTAAGAAGATTAGCAACCCCCCATCAAGATAAAAAAGACGAATTTACTATTACTCTAAATTTATCAGAATACGAGATTACGGATGAGAAGTTAGAATATCTGAAAGCACTAAAGTCTGCTAAAAACCGAAGTGAAGTACCTAAAAAAGTATTTTCTCCATACAATTTTGATGGTACCAGACTCGTCTTATCTAACAATGAAAACTTGGATTCAATGACAAAAGTTCAAGAAGACTCAGATGAAGTGAGTAGCGAAGATATTACACTGAACCCTTATTCCTTGGGTGATCATTGCCATTACAAGGTTGAAGGAAAATTTAACAGAGATGGTGAATTTCTAGGCCACTTTTCTATTGTCCGCGGCGATAACAAAAAACAAACAGTAAGTTTAGATGCTCCACCGATGAGTGAGTCAGAGCATACATGTGGTGAGCTAGAAGTAAACTTACGACTTTTTGATTTAGAAGTCGATTCAGTCAAAGACCTCATCAATAAAATGGGGCTAGATTATAAAAAGAGCTTTACTCTGCGCTCTGCTAGAGACTTTATATCTGAAGGTACTGGGGTTGGCATATACAGAAATGGTTTTAGAATTAGGCCTTATGGCCACCATGCACATGATTGGCTTAAGCTTGAGAAACGAAGAGTGCAAGACCCTTCCCACAAAATTGGTCACAACCAATTAGCAGGTGAGATATACGTCCAAGATGAGTGGGAATCAATGCTTGTTGAGCGCAGTAGCCGAGAAGGTTTAGAGGAAAATGGTGCTTTCAACAGATTAAAGTCTTTAATAACTAACTTATTGCTACACATAGAGGCAGAACGATTTAGCTTTAGAGAGAAAGCAGGTATCGCACGTAAGCCAAAAAAGGATTTCGAAAAAGCATACAAAGTGGCCTCTCTCGAAAAAGTTACTAAAGCAATTGAGTCAATCCAAAACTTATCTCCAGAAGATAAGGACCGCATACACATTGAAGTAAACAAGTCATCAAAAGAAATGGAAAAAATTCTAGATGGTATGCGTGAGTACACAAATTTACTCGAATCAAGGACAACACTAGGTAACGTAGTTGCTGAGCTTCTACATGAAGGTAGAAGTTATGTTAGCTCAATTTCTGGTACTCGAGACTTTTTTAAAGAATTCGAACCCCATATTGGCGAGCAAAGTATTATGGGTGAAATTGCAAGAAATGATATGCCAAGTGAAATTCAGAACTTAGATGATGGATGCACAGGTATAAAAAAACTATTTAAAGATTTGGACCCAATTTCAGGTAGAAAAAGAGGTAAACCAAATTTATTTAATATACTCAGTGTAGTTGAACGCGTAGAACGTATTACTAAGACTGAGAGAGCCGACTCAGAAGTATTTCTCAAATATGACATTGATAATAGTTTATCTGCGTTTGGACATGAAGGCGATTTACAAGGATCGTTGATAAACTTAGTTCTTAATGCTTCATATTGGTTGAGTACCGTTGATCGCGAAGAACGATATGTTTCCATTGTTGCTACGACCCAAAAAAACCAAATATATATCGACGTAATTAATAATGGGCCTCTTATAAATGAGTTTCATTACGAACATTTGTTCGAACCAGGTTTTAGCCTTAAATCAAAGGGGCATGGTCTAGGTTTAGCTATTGCAAGAGAAGCTCTTATTAATAGTGGTGGTACATTATCTTTTGATGATAAATCGGAATTAACAACATTTAAAATCACTCTACCGACAGAGGAAATCAAATAAATGATGATCAACTTACTTGTTGTAGAAGACGATAATGATCATATCAAGGATTGGGAGAAGGTTGTAAGACGCCATAATGATGTATCTATGACCCAGGATGACGGCTCAATCCAGTTTCATATAGAAACAGCTAAAAATAAAGAAGATGCACTTCGGAAATTACATACATATAATTTCAGTGTTGCAATTATTGATATTCGATTGAAGAGAGAAGGTGAAGAAGAAGATTATAATAATACTGATGGGATTGATGTTTTAAAAGACATCATATCGACAGTATCTTGCTATACCGTAATTTATACTGGTCAGCCCAAGGATGCAGAAGCAACCATAGAAAATTCTCATCAAGAATATATTAAAATTGTTGATAGAGCTACGTCGAAAAACGCTTTAATTAAAAGCTTAGTAGATGAGAACAAGGGAATTATACTTTCTATAAATGAACTTAAATATAAGTTTTCTAAATCTATGTCCTCTCTATTCTATAACTCAATTTGGCCTCGTTGGAGCTACTGGTTTGAGAACGACTCATTAGATTCAGCAAATGCAGCCTTGTCGCGTCATATGGCAACACATCTACATGCGTCATTCTTATCAGATACAGAACTTGGAGCACACCCTGAAGAATACTTCTTTATCCCCCCTCTGCAGGAAAAACTTGATACAGGTGATATTATTCTTCAAGAGGGGAAACTTGAAATTATCGTCACACCGCGTTGCGATATGGTTAGAAGTAAATCAGAAACCTCAACTTACCAGTTGGTTACACTTGAGAACAAGAGTGAACAATGGGGTAAATTATTAGCAGAATTAGAAGCTAAAAAAGAAGAAGGAAAACCTAAAAAAATCGAGTCGGCTTCAAGGAACCTCAAAAAATTCACGAATCATAATGGAGAGACTGGAGGCCATTTTATTCAGTCCTTTAGACTGAAAATAGATGGTAAAGAGCAATCTTTCGGTCCATTCTACGCACAATTCAATCAACTACGCTCCATTGTTAGAAATCAAGAGAGTACAGAGCTTCTACTAGATAAAAGAATTGCTAGCTTATCAAATGAATTCGTGCCCTCATTGGTCGAACGTTTAGGTGCTTATTTCAGTCGAATAGGGACACCTGATTACTCTCACCCAGAATCGAGCTAATCAAGTAATTCCATCACAACCTTACCTATCTGCTGTGCCAAATACGGTGGCACAGCATTTCCCACCTGCACATACTGCTGCGTTCTATTGCCTTCAAATAAATAATTGTCAGGGAATGTCTGCAAACGTGCGGCTTCTCTAACCGTTAAGCTACGACACTGCTTTTGATCGTAATGTATAAAGTAATGTCCATCCTTTGATATATGGCTGGTTATGGTCGTTGCACATTTATTAGCTGCTTGGGTTCTAAAACGATCTGCGTGGCTCCCTGATTTCCAGTTTTCGTGTTTCGGTGCTAACTCGTCTGGGAAATCTCGAGATTTTGGCGATATACCGCCGCTAAGTTGTGTGAAGGCTGCACTGTATGCGTATCGGAGTAAATCGCTATCCATATGACCACGTGTTTCATGGTTAAGCACTTGGCATGGTTCGTTTTTACGATACCAATCAGCAAGACTCTTAGGAACCAAATTGAGTGAAGTGATAGGATGTGTGGCAGAACGAGACAAGTTCTTGAATGGTTGCAAGTCTAGACTTTCTACTCCATCGAATTGCTTTTTCAGTAAGGCTTCTATGCTTGCTGAATTTTGTGAGACAGCCTGCTCCCATGCTTGCGGTTCATCTTTACGTTTGGAAAACCCACTTCGAAGTTTAGGTAAATCATCAATCGCCTGTTTAACAGATACTTGATCATCAGAAGGGGTCAACGTTTTGGGGGCTTTTTCTATATCACTACGTACGCCCAATAAAATGACTCGGTGACGCGCTTGAGGAATGCCATAGTTTTCGGCTCTTATAAGGTAATCACTTGAATTCTTATAAACTGGATTATCTTTATCTGAGGCTTCAACAACTAAGGAGTAAATTTTGTATCTAGGACTCGCTATACCTGTCGCTTGCCCTGGATTACGTAGATCATTGAGGATACTTGGAAACATGACTTTTCCAGCAATTTTGGCCGACAGTATGCCTCTTACATTTTCCATCACAAATACATCGGGCTGAGCAATAGAAAGTACTTTCAGATATTCTCTATATAAAAAATTGCGATGGTCGTCTTCTGCTTTATAGTCTTTAATTCCTGCATTACGAGAACGACCAGCCAGTGAATAAGCTTGGCATGGCGGCCCACCTATAACGACTTTTGGACAATCACTATGTCGCTTTACAAGTTCGGTAATTCGTTCATGGATGATTTCATTATCATCACCTAGCGCTTTAGGGCCATAAAGTGTCTCAGTTTCAGCCGCTTCCGCTTGCTTTGGATATCGATTAAACAACTGCTGCCGAGTAATACCGCCGGATAGATATTCGTTGTAGCTATCTAACCCGCCACTTAGATCCTTTATTTTGCGATAGAAGGCTCGTGTTGTAAGCGTTTTATGGGCTGACGCTTCTTTCTCAACGGAAATACCTATCTTAAAGACAGCATTACCTGCTTCATCTTTCACTGACGAGAAACCTTCTCCCAGCCCACCAGGCCCAGCAAATAGATCAATTACTAGTACTTCTTTATGCTTCATTCGGCCAACAGCTCAAATTTAAAATCGCCCCATCATACTCGCAAAAATTAACGAGACAAGATTACATACTAGCAACTACCTGATATAGAGAATTTATTTATATACGTATCTGCTTTACGTAAAGCAGCAGCCCTAGACAGTAAATTAGAAATTAAAATACCTAACCAAATCACTAGCATTCTCGGACCGAAAAAGGTCTTCTTTCGATGAATCGCTGTAAATTTCTGGCGATTCATCATCCCCTTCATTAACAGCAGGACTAATTATGTATCTCGGGGAGTCTTCATCTTCTCTATACTTTGGGTTCTGATGCTCTACCCAGAGAAGAAAGTAGGCATCGTTTTTCTTGAAATAAAACGAGTCACATACATCATTTGCGGACGTATTGTAATTAAGTGCGATAGACAAATCACTTGCGTTAAAGCCAAGTTTTAACTTTTCCATTATCAGCCTCCATACTGTTTAAAAAAACAGCATAAATGATTCTTTCTTAAAAACCAGGCTCTATTTACAGATCAGAAAAAAATAATTACTCATTAGCAAAAACGATATTGCAGGCATAAACAGATACCACAAAAAAGTAGATCTCTTCTCACTCCTTCCCTTTTTTAATTTCCCGACGCAGTTCCTTTAACTCTTGCTGAAATTGTTGCATTTGCTCCAGCAGCTGTTGCTGGGTGGCTTTTTCTGTGTCGATCTCTTCTTTGTGTTCGTCGTCGTGCATGGTTTGTACGGCATTAACGATGACAGCTATGAAGAGGTTGAACAGGGTTGGTGTATGGCTAAGTGTTGTTAACGAAGGATTTGCCCATACTGCCCCAAAAGCCCGAGGGATGGCGTACTACTTTGAAGCTTCCTACTCAAAACCCGGTGTCAGTGAGTCGTTTGGATTGAGCTTTGTTATGTCGATACCATCGACATAACAAGCCTTCATGTCGAAAAAACAGTAAAAAATCGACATGACCAGTTCAAATCTTGACTCACTTTATTTGGAGAGATTGGCAATTTATTGGTTTACAACTTAAAGATAAAAAATGAAACTATAATTTCATTAATTTGAAATTAGAGAAAATATAGTTTCACTATGAGCACTAGCGAACCAAAAACAAAACGCACTGCGGTCATATTCCCTAGACAAAGGAAGATGTTAAACATCTTGGGAGAAAACTTAACATTGGCGATGAGGAGACGCGGCATTACTCAAGAAATGATGCATAGCAGGACAGGAATCTCTAAGCCAACGCTGCGCAAGATATCAAAAGGCGACCCTTCCGTTTCGCTTGGTCACTACGTTAATGTTTTGGCAGTCCTCGGCTTGTTAGACGACCTAACCAAAGTCGCCCGTGATGACGAGCTGGGAAGAAAACTGCAAGACATCCAATTGCTAAATAAAAAATAAATACGCCACATTCGTATAGCAGTAGTCCATATTCGAATAGCAAAACCTTGGTCAATAAAGGTATCCGCAAGGAAGGTAGGGAACTATTGAGGGATTATTTTCTACTCGATCAGAACGCTTTGCATTTTTTTTGCGCGTAAAAAATGCAGGATGTAAGTTGATGCCTGTCATTCGACACTCAGGCTTATCTTCGCTATCGCATAGAACCAACACCTCTTCTTTAATCGCTCTGATTCTGGCTATGGAGTGACGTTAGCTTAATGAAACTCTGACCTGTTTGATTCGTTAAAATAGTGGGCTCGTTTATTTTAATTTGGCCATAAAATTAAAATAAAGCCTTTTTATTTATCCCCTCACTCCTTCCCCTTTTTCATCTCCCGACGCAGTTCCTTCAACTCCAGCTGTAGTTGTTGCATTTGCTCCAGTAGCTGTTGCTGGGTGGCTTTTTCTGTGTCGATCTCTTCTTTGTGTTCATCGTCGTGCATGGTTTGCACGGCATTGACGATGACGGCGATGAAGAGGTTGAGCATGGTGAAAGTGGCGATGAGTATAAACGGAACGAAGAAGGCCCAAGCGTAAGGGAAGGCTTCCATGACGGGACGTGCGATGCCCATGGACCAGCTTTCTAGGGTCATCACTTGGAACAAGGTGTACAAAGAAGCCCCTAGGCTGCCAAACCATTCAGGGAAAGCCTCACCAAATAATTTGGTCACCATAACGGCGGCCACGTAGTACACCAACCCCAATACCATGGCGATGGACAACATACCATTCAATGATTTGATTAGCGCCCCGACGATATTCCGCATCGATGGCACAAAGGTCAGTACGCGTAAAACTCGCAATACTCTGAGCGCACGCAATACCGCAAACGGCCCACTGGCTGGTACTAAGGCGATCCCTACGACGACGAAGTCGAAGACATTCCAACCGTCTTTGAAAAAGGCAAAGCGATGCACGGCTAAACGAATCCCTAGCTCAGCCACAAATACGGCGAGAATGACCTTGTCCAACGTCATTAAAAATGGACCAATGCTGGTCATCACGTCTTTGGAGGTTTCCAAGCCGAGTATCACGGCATTGATTAATATCAAGGCTAATAAAATGCGTTGTACTAGCGCATTTTCAATAAAGGTCTTTAAACGCTGACGTAGCGAATTGGTTGCAACCATTGATGAACTGGGCATCTTTTACCTCAATGCTAAATCATCCCTAAACAGGGTTAAGTTGACGTCATTCTATGCGAGAGCCCAATAAGATCAATCTCTTTTAATGTAAATACATGAGCCTGCTTAAGGATTTTTCTATAAGGTTTTTAGTCAGAAGGAAATAGCAAAAAACGCGCAGAGTCCTTTGTCCTAAGTTAAATCAAAATAGTGATTTATTCTTTTCAGCTTTTTTTGTTACTGTGTAAAGACTCCTAACAATAAGAGGTTTGAACATGAAATTTCCATTATTAACAATTGCGGTAACACTGGTACTCGCCGGCTGCTCCAATACTTGGGAAGGTATAAAAGAAGACTCCTCGAAAGCCTACGAGAGTACAAAAGAAACGATCCATGAGGCCACAGAGTAAACTGTTCTTTATAAGCAAAGCCCTACATTTAAAAGCCTGCTTTTACTTTATGTAAAAGCAGGCTTTTTTACATACAAAGATCAGCAGAAAATGCATTTTTACAGCGATTAATTAACCATTGATACGCCGAGCCGCAGTTGGCGTAATAAAGAGATTCTCATGGGTCGATTTGGGCGAGAATAGGCGCATCTGGTACGTTTTTTTAGGCATTTGGTTCTATGGTAATCCGACCTCTTTGCTACGCTACATTGACGTGTTGCTGATTATCCTCGGCGTGGCGCTACTAAAGTTCGCTCATTAGGCGGGGTAATTCACCTTGCGTTATGATGAGTAAAGCCGAAAAATAAGCCGACCACTATGTCAGCCTGTGAGCACATTGAGATGATCCACCGTGTTAACCTAAATTTGTTACGTTCGTTGAAGGTGCTGCTTGAAGAGCGTCATGTTAGTCACGCGGCAGGTAAATTGAATCTAACTCAATCTGCCGTTAGCCGTCAGCTAAGCCAACTTAGGCGTTTGTTTGCGGACCCATTGCTCATTCGCGAAGGCAACACTCTAATTCCCACACCCAAAGCATTGCAGTTGCAAGCTAAGTTGGCACATTGGTTTCTGGAGCTGGATGATTTATTGGAGGAAAAAGAGTTCGATCCAGCAAAATGGCATGGCGAATTTGTGCTCTCGTCCAGCGACTATGTGGCGCAGTATATTTTGCCCGATGTTGTTGAAGCCTTAGCGGTACAGGCTCCCCATGCTTCTATGCAATATCGTTTATGGCAGCCGGATTTATTGCCTCAGCTTGCCACATCTGATATTCAGTTGGCATCCAGTATGTCACCGACGCAACCCGAAGGCGTATCTTCGGTTCAAATAGGAGAAGATTTCCCTGTTTGTGTGATGAGTCATGCTCACCCTTTAGCAGCACAAGATACGTTGAGCGTAGACGATCTGCTCGCCTACGCTCATATTAAAGTGATCGGCGGAGGTGATAAAGACAGTTACGTGGATGAGGCGTTAGCCAAGTTAGAAAAGCCGCGACGCGTGGCGTTAAAGGTGCCCTTTTTTTATGCGGCCGCGCAATCACTGTGTCAGAGCCAGCATCTTTTGATCATTCCAGAACACATTGCCCGAAATTTAAAAAAGCACTTCTCGCTTACCTACAAACCTCTCCCCATTACCACTCCACACCATAAATATTGGCTCATTTGGCATGCAAAATACGACAGCGACCCTTCTCATCTATGGGTAAGAAATCTCGTCTTTGAGGTGATGTCGAAGTCCGCCTATTCCATTGGCTATGATGTAAAATCATAGCTATCATGAAAAAAGATGATTTCATATAATATCAAGGGCTTGCTAATCTGCTTCGATCATTAAGGAGCAAGCGTATGTCACTGTCCATTTGGTTTTCCCTATTCACCATTTGTTTACTTGGTGCGATGTCGCCAGGTCCAAGTCTCGCGATGGTAATTAAACACAGTCTCGCTGGCGGTAGAGCAAATGGCTTGGCAACGTCTTGGGCACACGCGACGGGTATTGGTTTGTACGCTCTGCTTTCCATGCTCGGATTAGCGGTGATCTTCCATCAGTTACCTTTGTTATTTCATGTTATCAGCTACGCTGGGGCGGCGTACTTGGCTTACCTTGGTTTTAATGCCTTACGCTCCAAGGGCGGCATTGCGGCTAAATTGGAATCTGGCACTCCTGTTAGTGTGTTTCAGTCCGCCAAAGAAGGCTTTCTCGTGTCGATTTTAAGCCCCAAAATTGCTTTATTTTTTGCTGCGTTGTTCAGTCCTTTTGTTGCCGAAGTCCATCAAGTAAGCGGGAAAATGCTTATGGTGGCGACGCCATGGCTGGTGGATGGTCTTTGGTACACCTTAATTGCATGCCTTTTATCAAATGCACACTTCTTGCAGAAGTTGCGCAGCAAAGCCATGTGGATTGATCGCTTATCTGGTTTGGCATTAATTTTCTTGGCTCTATATATTATCGCAACCGTTTAAGCGCGCCATGTCGTGGCGCTTTGTTACTCCTTGCCCCATCGCTCTATCCGATATTGTCTTGGCGATTTGCCCAATGCTTTTTTAAAGAAGGTAATAAAAGCGCTGACAGAGTCGTAACCAAGCTCTTCTGAGATGGTTTGGATTGACAGGTTGATGGCGAGTTTTTGCAAGGCCAAGACAATGTGCAGCTGACTTCGCCATTGACCAAAGGTCAGTTGTACGTGGCGTTTGATCATACGTGCTAAGGTGCGTTCGCTCATGGCGAAGTCGCTGGCCCACTCCCCTAGGGTGCGTTTTTCGTTGGGTCGGGCGATGAGTTCCAACGCTAGGCGATTCAGGGTGGGTTCGTCTGGGATGGGGAAATCAAACTCTTCTCGCTCTAGTTGCATCAGTTGATCCAGTAAGACCTCCACCAGCCGAGCGGAGGCTGGGTCGTTTTCTTCACACGGTTGTTGCGAATGCAGGTGCAATATCAGTTCGCGCACAAAGGGCGTTATCGTTAAGGTGCAAGCCGACTCTGGCAAAGACAAAGCGCCACTATCGACAAAGACCATGCATACGTCGGCATTGGCCGATATCTGGTTGCGATGCATGACATTGCTTGGAATCCACACGGCACAGCGCGGTGGCACGAGCCACATTTTGTCATCAATAAAACTGGTCACAACGCCGGTTAATGGCAAGACAAGTTGGCCTTTTTGGTGATGATGCCATGGGATTTCTTCGCTGTGAGGAACCGATTGGGAACGCAATACCAAGACCCGATGGGCGTAATGATCCGCAAATCCGAGGTCGGTAATGGAGTCAAAACTGGTTTTGTCTGTATTTAGCAATTTATTGTCCAAGTCTCTTAATTCAGAAAGCAGAGTAACCCATATAATAGCGGTTCGACAATCTCTCCCGACATCCTGCTTTTTCTAATTGGATACCATGAAACGATTACACAAATTAGCGCAACACGACGCCGCCTTTTTACTCTTATTTATTTTTTTAGTGGCACTGAGTTTACGCGGCCCAGTGACGGGGCTTCCGCCATTATTAGATAGAATCAGTACAGATCTGCATTTAAGCAGTTCCCAATCTGGTTTACTCACCAGTTTGCCTTTGTTGGCGTTTGGTTTTTTTGCGCCAGTAGCGTCTTGGCTGACGCGACACTTTCGCATTGAGCGAATCTTGGCGTCTGGTGTTGGCTTGATCGCCATTGGCATGATCATTCGTACGTTTGGCTCAATCAGTACCTTGTATATCGGGGCGATTTTTATTGGCGCGGGGATCGCCATCGGTAATGTCTTGTTGCCCAGTTTGTTGAAGCGGGAGTTCCCTAATTATGTGGTTCAGCTGACGGCCATTTATGTCTTGATGATGAGCATCGGCGGCTTTTTGATGTCTAGCCTTGCGGTGCCATTAAGCTTGGTTGCCGAGCAGCCCAATTTTGCGTTCCCCATGAGCGGTTGGTCATTTGCTTTAGCATGTCAAAGTTTATTAATTCTGCTGCCTTTGGTGGTGTGGTTTAGCTGCAAGATTACTCAACATCAAGCCCCTCAAACCAACAGTCTTGATGCGTCCACTTCCGTTTGGCGTTCTGTAACCGCTTGGCAAGTGGCGGGATTTTTGGCGGTTAATTCGTTGGTGAATTACGTGGTGGTGGCTTGGGTGCCCGCTATCTTGATGAACAACGGCTACACCGATTCCACGGCGGGCTTATACCAAGGCTATTTGCAATTGGCCGGTGCGATTCCTTCATTGATTCTCGCGCCTTTTATCAATCGCTTAGGCAGTCATCGCCGACTTTGTTTATTTGCTACTGGCTTGACGACATCGAGCCTAGCTGGCTTTTTATTCGTGCCAAGCTGGTCTGGTGTTTGGTCGGTTTCTTTTGGCTTTGGTATCAGCATGGGCTTTATCTTGGGCTTGTCGTTTGTCAGCTTACGCACTAACAGCCCGAAACAAGCCGCGGCACTGTCCGGTATGGCGCAGCTCATCGGTTATACGCTGGCCGCTATTGGCCCAGTGCTGATTGGTGCGCTTTACGACTTACAACAATCTTGGACGGTACCTTTGTATGCCATGCTGAGTTTTGCTGTCATTTGGATGGGACTAGGATGGATGGCGAGCCCCAAACCAGATCGTTAGGAGTTTATGGTGATTGATACGTTTGAGTCGATCGGCTCAAACGCCATAACACAATACTTCGAGCAGCAAACACGCCGCTAAATACGCCATAAAGCAGAGACAACCCATCCACAACAATAGACATGGTTAGCAGGGAATGATGCAGGCCTTCCATCACACCAACCGTATATTTAATGGAAAAGATCCCTAAAATTAGCAGCAGTGGTCGCCAGCTACCTTGGATGAAATAGCGCTGTGTGGATGCATCATAGGTCGCACGTTGCGATGGAAAAATTAACACTCCAATGAGTAACGCCGCTACGAAGCTGACCGCACAAAATAATAACGAATCAAAGCTGCCGCCAAAGTTTGAAATCACCCCGTGCAGTGAAAAGGTGATCATCACGATCGGTAGGATAAAGGCTTTGCTTTTTGGTACTTGACGGTCTCGGGTTTGTTTCACCCCTAAGTAAATAAGCAAAGTCAACAATAACCAAACCCAAGTTGGGGTGTGCGTCACTATGTCTAACATCTCTGGCTCCTAAGAAAGCACCTTATTTTAGAGGCAAATACACATCGGTAATCAGTTCATGCTCGGCCACTTCTGGAAAGTGGTTGTGATATTGCAAGAAGCACGGAGCGTCTCTTAGCTCTTCCCCACTGTCGGGAAACCATTCTCCATAAAGGAAATATAGGCAGCGGCTGATATTGTCATACGATCCAAAATGCCGAACAACGGCGTAGCGTCCGCCTTCGATTTGACTGTTAATCACACCATATTCATTGTCACCCACATCGCTCGTTATTTCTGCTGCCAGATCACAACGAAAATCTTCTGGTGCGACTACCGCCGGATCTTCATAAATAATATTGAAGGTTCGACAATGCGTTATGGGAGATAAACCAGAAGTTCTGCGCCATTGTCTAAATACAGAGACTGACGCCATGATTCGGCTTGGCGGCCCTCGGTGCTTTAATAAAGCAATTTTTGTGGTATCAAAGTCGACAATATTCACCGTCATATGAGGATTTAGCTGCTTATCTGGTTTATAGAAGTTCAGGCCCAACTTCTCTAAATCTGGATTACGGCGAAAGTCACTTGGTGACTGCGAGTAGGCTTTTTTAAACGCTCTCGAAAACGATTCTGGATGATCAAATTTCGCGCTCATGGCGATATCAATGATGCGTTTTTCTTTCATAAACACCAACTCGTAGGATGCTCTTTTTAGACGCAACTGCTGGACGAACTTGAACACCCCCACCCCCATAAAATGTGTAAACTGGCGGTGGAAATGGTATTTAGAAAAACACGCCACATCACATAAGGTTTCGACGGTAAGATCATCGTCTAAGTGCTTATATATGTAATCACATACCGCCAACATGCGTTTTTCGTAATGCTTTATTGAAGCCACTTTCTGAATTCGTCCATCATCACTAAATCCAGTTTAAAAGTATCCAGTATTTTCATCCTAATACCTAACCAAAGTTGCTCATCCCTCATGCTCTTGATCACATCGTAATGAGCAAGAAGCAAGGTTTTAACCTTTATCAGATGTTGTTTATCTGAGCATCACGGATTTATTGGATGCTATAATCAGCGATAATTTGAGTGCTTAGGATAGTTTCAGCGATGTATCAGAATCGAATGCGGCCACTTTTGGTCACGTTAGCGGTCCAAATCTTTATCATTACCTTAATCTTAATGCTTGGCCGTTATGTCATGCTGCAGTCTTTTGCCTCTCCTGTGGAGCTAGCAAAACACAGTGAAGACCTGACTCGCATGTGGTCAATTGGTATTCGCTATGACCTTAGAATTGGCGGTATGTTCATGGCGCCATTTTTTTTAGTGGGTCTAGTGTTCTGCGCCAACCGTTTTTCTTGGCGATTACTAAAAGCCATTAGCCCTTTTTTCATGGGACTGATTGTATTTACTGTGGTCATGGTAACCGTCAGTAACTTCTATTATTACCAAACTTACCATAACCATTTTGATGTTTTTGCCTTTGGTTTAGCTGATGACGATACCAAAAGTGTGCTACTTAATATCTGGCAAGATTATCCCGTTATTAAAGGTCTTTTAGCGTCATTGTTAACTGGCTTCATTGCTTATCGTGTGGCTAAGTTCACACTGCGAGATAAGTCCCGTAAACCTTGGCATTTTAGTGTCTTTACCGTATATGTCGTCATTGCATTTATCGTTCTATTCATTGCCTCTCGCGGAAGTGTGGGTACATTTCCGTTACGCCGAGACAATGCGCAAGTTTCCCAATTATTAGTGCTCAACAAATTATCACCTAACGGCTTTATGGCGCTAAACTGGGCGCTTCAAGATAAAAATGAAGATGCGTCTTTTTCGCCGGTCAGCCATAAAGATGGTCAAGCACTAGAAGCGAAACTAGGCATTACCCATTTAGCGGCCCGTACTGCCTCAAATCCTTGGCTTGAATCCAACCGGCCCAACGTCGTTATGAATGTAATGGAGAGTTTTGGCAGCAATATGCTGGCGTTTGATCAACCCGGCATTAATGACCTGTTAGGACGATTGCGACCACACTTTAACGAAGACTTTGTCTTTAAACGCTTCCTGTCGGAGGACAATGGTACCGCTCCGTCTTTGGCTGCCATGCTTTTCCATAGCCCTTTTGAGAACATCAGTCACAGCTCTGAACAAAAAGTGAAACTGCAGGGTGTACCTTTTAGTGTTTACAAAAAAGCCGGTTATAAAACCATCTTCATTTCCCCTGGGAACATGGCGTGGCGTAATTTGGCGGGGTATTTACCACTACAAGGTGTCGATGTCGTTTATGACCAAAACACTCTTATGGAACGTTATCCAGAATCGGCGGCAGAACTGGGTGCTTGGGGCGTTCCCGATGACTATGCCTATCGTTTAGCAGAACAAGTGCTCAAAGACAGCAAAGAGCCCACTTTTATAACCATTTTGACCATTAGCAATCATCCACCTTATCATACGCCATCTCGCTATGAGGCCGCTCCTTTCGCCGCCACTCCTGAAGTCTTGAAGCACTCTGCTGAAGAAGACCTCACCGCGTTGGATAACCTGCTAGAAACATATCAGTTTGCAGCAGATGCCTTTGGGCAATTTATCACTAATGTAGAAAACTCAACTGTCGGTGAGAAAACCATTATTGCGGCCACTGGCGATCATCAGATGCGCCGCCTAAATGCTTTTTATCCTCAGGAACAAGTATTGGATCGTGCCGTACCCTTTTATCTCCATGTACCAAAAAGCATCTTGGCGAATACCGATTGGACCTATGACCCAAACCGTGTCGGTTCGCACAAAGATATCTTCCCGACCTTATACCATTTGAGCTTGTCCGATACCTCCTATCAAGCCATTGCAGGGCGGAATATGCTTGCTCCGATTGATGATGAAAGCCGCGCTTTTGGTTACAACGTCACCCTATGGATTGATAAAAACGGCGCTTACCCAATGAGTGGTAAAGCCGCATTTTATCCTTGGGAAAACGAGACAGGCCTTCGCACAACCACAAGCAGCGCCGTTCCCAGCGAACAACAACAAGCTCGTCAAAAAGCCTTACCTGAATTGCTGCGTTGGCAGTTAAACTCGCAAATACGAGGTTTCACAGATTAGTCTGTTATTTACCTGCTTTAAAGATCCCAAAACCCAACAACATCTTGTCGTTGGGTTTTTATTAAGTTTGAACCCATTTTTTATTCACGCCGCTATTCAGGATCTATTTCTACTCGCAAAGGTATCGTTAGGGTAAATGTCGTTCCAACGTCGATTTCAGAAACAGCATCAATTCGTCCCTTCATTAATTTATTAACCCATTGGTTTACTAGGTGTAGTCCTAAACCTGTATGTTGGTTGGTGCGGCCTGTTGTAACAAAGGGATCAAAAATACGCGCTTTAATTTCTGACGAAATGCCTCTGCCATTGTCACTAATAACAAGAACGAGGTTTTCTTGTTCCTTTTTAGCCGTAAGAGTAATAACGCCTTTATCCAATCGTTGAAAGCCATGATCCAGCGCATTATCAATCAGATTTTGAATAATTTGTGACATGGCGCCAGGGTAACCTAACATGTCGATATCTTCTGGACATTGGGCCTCAATACTAATATCGGCACGTTTTTTCAATATTGGCTTATAGGTGAGTAAAATGTCATTGACGACATTATGAAAGAAGAAAGCCTGAACATCTTGTGCGGTTCTGTCCGACACAATACGTTTAAAACTAGAAACCACATCCAAGGCACGAACCAGATTTTTCTCTGCTATCTGTAAAGAGCTATCCATTTTTTCTAGTCCATCAGAAGGATGAAGTTTAGCTTCTTTATCCAACCATACTTTACAAGAGGACAGCGCCATTCTGACGCCACCGAGCGGTGTGTGCATTTCATGAGCTAAGCCAGCTACCATCAATCCTAGCGAGGACAATTTGCTGCTTTCTACTAGCTCGTCCTGAAGATCCACTAAGCGCTTATTCGTTAGACTCAGTTTACGGTTTATCTGCTCAGCTTGTGCTTTTTCTTGCTGAACCAGCTTAAGTAATCGATAAGTCTCAAATTGCGCGGTAACTTGCCGCCAAACCAACCATGCAATCAAAGCAAAGAAGACTACCGCTATACCAATAATGCTAAGGATTAACCTCGCTCGCCATGCAGAAAATACTTCAGAATTAGAGCGTGCAATAAAATACAAAGATGGTGCTTGTGAACTCTGAACATCCGCTTCTTCATCTATATGCAGTTTCAAGAGACTCCACAAACGGCCATCATCAAAAACTCGTTCTAAACCATCCACTGCATCCATTTCCTGCCAAATAGCCGGAAAATGCGTTTTGATATTAAAGTTCAAATTGTCAGGGTGCAGTATTCCGCCCCATTCAAGGACTTTGTCGGCCGCTAAAACCCAATCGCCATTGGAGTCTAGTATTTCTAAATGCACACCATCACTGCTAAAAGTCCGAACAAGCTCAAACAGTTTGCTCAAGTCATAATTCACCACCAAAATTCCCGGTATCTCGCCATTTACTCTGACGACACCACGAACCGTTGGCTGAAAAGGACGTACGATTTCTTTATTTTCTATATTAAGATCCAAAGAGGAAATGTATACATCGTTGCTGCTATCCGGTGCATTTTGTACATAATGCCGATCCGATTTGTTTTGTAGTTGATCTTCTGGCACAAGAGAGATGACACCAACTTGAGAGTTGATTCGAATGTGCTCTTGGCCATCTGGCATAATCCAGCGAACTTGCGAAATTAGCTTAGACGTTCGAGCAAATTGACTAAACTCATCCACCACCTGAGCCTCCCAATCACTTGGGATTGTTTTTTCGTTCTGTGTAGATAAGCGAGCATTAATGCTGTTGCGTAGCAGCAAGGTAACGCGCTTAATATGCCCCATTTCACGGCTAAAAACACTGGCGCTACGAGACAAAACCTCAGACTCACTAAATGCTAACTGACTGATTTTGTTGTCTAAGAAAAAGCGATAACTGCCCCAGCTAAGCAACATTATGAAAATCAAAGCACCTGACAAATACATGAAAAGTAATGATTTTTGAGACATCCGTTTGCCAAAAATCATATTCTATAACCCTGATTTAACCCAACTAATGGTATCGTCTAATGACATAGGTTTAGCAAATAAGTAACCTTGACCATCATCACATCCCAAAGCCAATAGATTGTTTTTTTGCTGCTCGGTCTCAATGCCTTCAGCAATCACGCTTAGCCCCAAGAAGTTTCCGAGTTCGATGATCATCTTAAGTATCTCCCAATCTTTTTCGGATTCTTCCATACGCCACACAAAGCTGTGATCAATTTTGATGGTTGAAACCGATAAAGTAGATAGATACGCTAAAGAAGAATATCCCGTTCCAAAATCATCAATATTCACCTTTATACCTTCAGCCTTTAAAGCTAATAAGTGTTTGTTTATCATAGTTTTTTCATAGATAAACTGTGATTCGGTAATTTCCAGTTCAATCATTTCATTTGGAACATTTTCTGCTTGAAGAAGTTTTTTAAAACGATCGAAATAGTTAGGACGAATAATTTCATTGCCTGCGACATTGACTGAAATAGGCACATTAATACCTATTTCTTTCAGTGTATTAATCGCTTTACAGGACTGTTTCAACATCTGCTGATCCAATTTATCAATCAGACCACTATTCTCAGCCAAAACGATAAATTGATCGGGAGGAATAACACTACCATTTTTATGTGTCCATCGAGCCAAGGCTTCAAACCCAATTAATGAGTTGTCTTTTAGACTAAATTTAGGTTGGAAATACGCGCGAATCTGATGATCAGCAATAGCCTCTCGTAGATCTGTTAATAACTCATAGCGCCCAAACATGTCCGAGGCAAGGGTTTCAGAAAAAGCCAAATATGAAGCACCTTCGTACTTGGCTCGTTCTAAGGTGCTTTTTCCTACGCTTACTAATTGCTCTGGCTCATAATTTGGAAAGTCTGAAAACTTCACCGAGCTTACGGTTAAATCAATAGAATGTAAGGAGTTTTCAACTTCAATACTGGTATGAATAATATTCTCGAGTGACGCTTCGTTGTAATCCTGATAGTCATACACAATCAACACCAGAGTGTCTCGCTCAAGCAAGGCAATATCGACTGCTTTGTCAAAGAAGTGACTCAAATAATCGTACAGAGAAAGCGTTAATTGATCGCAATATTTAGACCCTAAAACAGACTCGGTATAAGCTAAGTCTTCTACGTAAAGCATTAATAAAGTCGCTTTTTTTCGCTCCCAGGAAAACATGTTGCGTATTTCGCGAACCAACCAGTTTTTGTTATGAATCCCTAAGGTAGGCTCAACATAAGCCAGCTCGGTTAGTTTATTATGCAAGGCAACATTGCGAAAGCCAGCGCTAATGTTTTCGCAAAATACCTGAAGCAGGTTAATTTCATTACTCGCAAGATTCCTATCAAGCTTGACCACCACCATGTATTCTCGATTTTCCAACTCTTTGTTCGAAAAATACAACACAGAAAAGCCATCCTGAAAGACATGACTTTTCTGTGTATTGGCGAGCTCCACGGCTTCTTTTAGAACACCTTCCGTGATTGCTGATAAAAAATATTTATGGATGTGGGACGAAAACTCTCCACAAGCCGCCACAATTAAGGCTTTTTCGAGATGCTCTTCTTCAGGATGAAAAAAGCAAACTATGCCGCCACTGCTCATTTTTAGCAGCAGCCCGATCTCTTCCAAAATAGAACGTGTGTAGTCGGTAATATCACTCTTTGAGGCAATTCTTTGACTCGCTGCAAGTAACAATTGCATGCCATGGCGGGCTTCTTTCATGTCAGAAAGATGCTCCCAAGTACGCAAGTTACTTAACACTATGGTCTGTAAATGCGCCTGCGTGAGGTCTGATTTACACCAATAGTCATCGATATCGTATTGACCAATAAGATCGTTAACTGGTGCCATACCCGGCTGACCTGTTAATAAAACAATGCGTACCAAATCATTACCAATAACGTCACGAATAGTACGAATTAAGCGTAGGCCAGCGACATCCGTTTCCATGACAACATCAAGAAAAATAACCGATATATCAGGATTAGCGGCGATGACTGTCGCCGCTTCATTGGCAGATGATGCGGTCAGAAACTCCACCTGTTTATCGTCATAATTAAGCGCACTCAGGCCGTTCATCAGTGCTTCTTGGTAATCGGGATCATCTTCAACGGATAAGACTTTGCAGTAGTTTCTTCGTGTGGAGGTTGCTTTCAGCGATTTCTTTTCGTAGGGTAAATCCATTGTATTTCCCTTCCTTGTTTTATCATTTATCTGTTGGATTCATATCATTGAAGCTTAGCCTTGTTTATAAAAAATGCATCAGGAACAAAAAAACTTTGTAACGAATTATTAATGACCACTAAATGAATAGGATGTTGTCAGCTAAAATTAAAACTCGGCTTGAACACTCAACAACATCCCTGTCAAAAAGCGCCAATATCGTCAATAATACTCAACTCACTAGCAGGCATTTTGTTTGTGATATAGTAAAACGCAACAAAGTCAAAAAAGGCGGATTAGAAGAACCCCATGGACAAACATAAAGGCAATTTATTCATCTTATCGGCGCCTTCTGGGGCTGGTAAATCGACCTTATACAAGGCGCTTCTTAGCCAAGATTCTCAGGTACGAATTTCAATTTCTCATACCACACGAGCACCGCGAACTGGTGAAGAACATGGCCGAGAATACTACTTTATCGACGATGAATCCTTCTTGGACATGATTGCTGAAGACGCTTTTTTCGAGCACGCTCAAGTTTTTGATAATTATTACGGCACATCAAAAGAGTCTATTTTCGGCATGCTAGAACAAGGCTTAGACGTGATTTTAGAAATAGACTGGCAAGGCGCTCGCCAAGTACGTCAACTCTATCCTGAAGCCATTGGAATATTCATTTTGCCGCCATCATTACAGGCGCTAGAAGAGCGCTTAAGAAAACGCGCTACCGACACAGATGAAGTCATTCAGCGTCGTATGGCAAAGGCTGTAAATGAGATGTCGCATTATCACGAATACGATTTTGTTATTGTAAATGACGATTTTGATGCTGCACTTTCACAAATGGCCGCTATTTTTCAAGCAATGCGCTCAAAAACAGCGGTTATGCAAGAAAAAAACAGCAATCTTATAAATGATCTCTTGTCATTATAAGAAGCCGTTCAGTAGAATTACCCTTGGAAAAATAGATAACCGAAAACAGAGGTCAAAATGGCTCGAGTTACCGTAGAAGATTGTTTAGAAAACGTTGATAACCGCTTTGAATTAGTGATGGTCGCTTCCAAGCGAGCTCGTCAACTAGCGACTGGCGGGGAAGATGCAAAAGTGCCTTTTGAAGGCGACAAAGTTACTGTAGTTGCACTACGTGAAATCGCGGAAAATTTGATCAATGCGGATAATGTTGATCAACAAAAACGCCCTTTGCACGAGTTTTAATATCCATGGTGTCGCTCATATCACAACTGTCGCGCTTCCTTTTTGCCTTAGTGAGGTGAGCGATGTATACCATTGAAGATCTAGCACTGACCTTGAGTCAGTATTTACCTTATGACCAAGTCGCCAAGGTAAAACGCGCCTACTATTACGCGGAACAAGCCCACGATGGGCAACGACGTAAAAGTGGCGAGCCCTATGTCACCCATCCTCTCGCTGTCGCCGAAATTCTATCGGAACTTCGAATGGATTGTGATGGATTAACGGCGGCACTTCTGCACGATGTTATTGAAGATACCGGCATTAGCCGTGAAGCCCTAACCGAACAATTTGGCGAAGGCGTTGCAGGCCTAGTGGATGGTGTGAGTAAGCTCACACACCTAGAGTTTAACAGCCAAATCGAGAAACAAGCCCATAACTTCCAAAAAATGGCCATGGCCATGGCTGATGACATTCGTGTCATCTTGGTTAAGTTGGCCGATAGACTCCATAACATGCGCACATTAGATGCCATGCCTGCCCACAAAAAACGCCGTATTGCCCGCGAAACACTGGATATTTATGCCCCTATCGCAAACCGTCTGGGGATGTACAAAGTTCGGGTAGATTTAGAGTCTCTCGCTTTTCAAGCCTATTATCCAATGCGCGCCCGTATGCTACAAAAAGCCATCCATAAAAAGTATGGCCAGCAGCGTATTAAAGACACCCAAAAGCTTGAAGATACAATTCGATCAGAACTCGCCGCGGATTATATTGAAGCCAGCATTAGCGTTCGTGAAAAACACATTTACAGCATTTATCAAAAGATGGATAAAAAACGCCGTTCTTTAGATGAAATTATGGATGTGATGGGCGTTCGTATTGTTACTGATCGACATGATAGTTGTTATCGAATTCTTGGCGTAATTCATGCTCTGTTTAAGCCGATTGAGGGCCGTTTTAAAGATTACATTGCGGTTCCAAAATCCAATGGCTACCAATCTCTTCACACTACCGTATTGGGCACCAATGGTATTCCAATGGAAGTTCAAATACGCACAGAAGAAATGGACTTGGTTGCCAATAATGGCATCGCTGCCCATTGGGCTTACAAGGTTAGCGGCACATCAAACATTCCAAGCAACCATGATCGTGCAACTAAATGGGTAAAAAGCTTATTAGAAATTCAACAAAAAGCGCGCAACCCCGTTGAGTTTGTGGATAACGTAAAAAATGATTTATTCCCTGATGAGGTGTATGTTTTTACTCCAAATGGACAAATCATTGAATTACCTTCCGGCGCGACCCCTGTCGACTTCGCTTATGGTGTTCACACCGAAATCGGCAACACTTGTATTTCTTGTCGAATTAATCGTCGTCTTGCTCCACTAAGTACACAATTAGAAAGTGGTCAAACGGTCGAAATTATTACTGCAAAAACAGCCCAGCCCAATGTTGCTTGGCTGAGCTTCGCAATTACCGGCAAAGCACGTACAAACATTCGTCACTATTTAAAAGACAAACAACGCGAAAACGCCATTTCTATTGGCCATCGCCTATTAACTCGTTCACTAAACGCGTTTAAAACCAATATTGATGAATTGACTACAGAGCAGATCGCACAAGTATTGGAGAACCACCAGCTTTCATCTCTCGAAGATCTACTGGAATCCATAGGCAAAGGGCGTCATGTTGGTTATCTAGTCGCTCGTGAACTCTTCCCGAATATCGATGAAGACACCTTGGTCACGCCAAAATCCTTCAAGGTAAACGGCTCAGAGGGAATGTTGATTTCCTATGCTAAATGCTGCTCACCTATTCCTGGCGACCCTATAGTTGGATACGTTCAGGTAGACAAAGGCATTATTATTCATCACCTCAATTGTCCTAACGTTCAAGATCATTTATCCAATCCTGAGCGCTTTATTCACATGGCATGGGGTAAAGAGATTGAAGAAGAATTACACATCAGTCTAATTGTTACCTATATCAACGAACGTGGCGCTGTGGCTAAAATTGCCAGCTCAATTAGCGATACTGATTTCCAAGTATCGAACCTCGATATCATTGAACGAGGCCGAGTCAGTCGCCTACGGTTAAGCATCACTATTTCTAGTCGAGTAGGCTTAGCCGATGTGATGCGCCGGATAAAAGCGGTTCGTTGTGTAGAAAAAGTTTCTCGGGAAACTATTGTCGGGCGCTAACCCTCTGTCACTCACCATCTTCTAGAAAAAGGATACTTAATATGTCAAAGCAAGTCATTCACACTGAAAACGCACCCGCCGCTATTGGTCCTTACTCCCAAGCAATACGCGCAGGCAACACGGTGTATTTGTCGGGTCAAATTCCTCTCGTTCCTGAAACGATGGAAATTATCAGCGAAGATATCGTTGAGCAAACAACTCAAGTATTCAAAAACCTACAAGCCGTTTGCCAAGAAGCCGGTGGCTCTTTGGAAAACGTTGTAAAATTCAATATTTTTATGACTGATTTGGGTAACTTCGCCACTGTAAATGAAGTCATGGCCCAGTTCGTGAAAGAGCCATACCCTGCTCGTGCCGCAATGGGTGTTCGCGCCTTACCAAAAGGTGTACAGGTAGAAATCGAAGGCATCATGGTATTGGAAAACTAAACACTTAGATCCAACATGACTTTACAAAAAAAGAGGCTTCAGCCTCTTTTTTTGTTTTACCAAGATGTATTACGTCTGGGTTTATAGGTAATTAAACTTACGCCTAACACAATCAATACACTGCCAAACATGACCGATAAAGACAAAACCTCATCAAATAAAATATTAGCCATGACAGTAACCAAAACATAACTGATACTCAAGCATGGATAAGCAATCGACAATGGCAGCTTGGACAACGCTAGCATCCAACAGCCTAGGGACAAAGCATAACAAGTTAAACCGCCAATGACTGTAGCAAGATCAACAAAGTGGCTTATCCAAAAATGAAAATTCAACCAATCTAGTGAAAATAAAGGTAAGCCGCTCATGCCAGATTTCATCAACAGCTGAGCTATAGTGACAAGCATCACACTGGCTGAGATTGCTAACCAAGCCTTCATAGCTTACCTCCCAATAAACTTACGCCTACAATAACTAAGGCAACACCAAACCACTGACGAAGGCTGACTGGCTCTTTAAACCAGTAACGAGAAGCAAACATGACCAGCACATAGTTAAGACTTAGCATAGGATAAGCAATACCAACAGGGAGCTTCTGTAATACTAAAAGCCACGCCAAAGCACCAAAGCCAAGACACGCAATAGCAGATAACAAAAGCCAAGTACGGCTTTTGTTATCTGTGCTTACAGCACATTGCTTTTGCAAAATTTGACCTGTGCATGTGAGTAGCAAGGTCAGCACAACAAGCAAAAATGTCATGGTAATTTAGGGTAAATATATAAGTGGAAGTTTCCGTCTTGGAATTGTTGTGCTGGTGTAGGAAGCTCCCTGAATATGGGGTCCACTTCCGAACTCGAGTGAAATGCCAATACAACCTGCTGAGAATGTTGTCTTTGCTGTAACTGCTCACGGAATTCACCATAGAGGAAATAGCGTTGTTGCTCACTATGCTCTACACCGTATTTAAGTTCACCATAAGCCTCTAACAAATCGATATCACTACGGTCTAGTATCCAACCTAGTCCACCGATTAGCCCAGGATAATTCGTTATCACCCAAGCATCCTGTTCAATTAGAGAAATATGCTGCTCATAGAAAACTTCTGGGTGCTTATTATTCACCACTTTCGATGGTAGGAAAAATGGCAGAAGTAATAGCAAAGCGACCGAAGGCCCAGCCAAGAAAAATGGAACTCGATCAAACTTGTTCAGCGGCAATAATGGCAACAAGGCACAGAATAAAAACACACCAATCGCAAACCAGAAAGTATGAATTTCTTTTGCTAAATAACCCTCTACTTTACCCACGATTTGATATTGAACCAAAACCAGTACCAAAGCGATGCCAGCAAACGCCAATAAGTTGGCCCACACTGACCACTTGATGATTCGGTGTTTTTGTTTAACCAGCTCCACTAACCCACAACCAATCAAGATAGCCAATGGCATCATCAAAGGCATGATATAAGTAGCTAGTTTACCTCTCGCAATCGACAACAAAATAAACGGTAGAAGAACACAACACGCCTGATATAAAAAGAAACGCTTGTTGCTCTTATCTGCAAAGCTCTGAGCGATAGCATGAGGCGCTAACACAGTCCAAGGAAAAATAGCTAACAACAACGTCGGAATATAATACCAAAATGGTGCTAAATGCTGAGCATTAGAAGACTCAAATCGACGAATGTTTTCGTTCCAAAAGAAGAAGTTCCAATAATCAGGTGCTTGAATAGCAACCGCAATACTCCACGGCAATGCAACTAAGACAGCCGCTAAAATAGATAAGGTGCCATAACCGACCACCTGTTTAAACTGGCGCGTCAAAATCATAAATGGAACAATCGCAATAACCAATATGGCCAGACCCACAAAACCTTTGGTCAAAAACGCCGCACCACAAAATACACCAAATAATAAATAACGACCCACTAAGGCTGAACGCTTTTTACTCTGCATGGCAAAGTAAAAACTTGCAAACGCGGCCGCCATCCATAACGTTAATTGACTATCAAGCGTGTTATAAGTGCCCACGCCGAACACCAAAGGGAACGAAAGGTAAACCAACGCTGAATAAAACGCTTTGCGCTCATCTTGCAATACAGACTTTACGAAGTAATAAGCAATCCAGCCGGTCAAACCAATAGACAAAGCGGGAGCAAGTCGAGCCGCAAAGTTTGTTTGACCAAATAATAACTGGCTGATGTTATTCATCCAGTAGCCTAATACGGGCTTTTCGAAGTAATCCATCCCCATAAAATGAGGCACCACCCAATTGCCTGTCGCCAGCATTTCACGACTTATTTCCGCGTATCGAACCTCATCAGGCATCCATAAAGGTGTTAATCCTAGCGGCAAAAGATAAAGGGCCACAAAGGCGAACAACAGCAACCACTTATATTGACTACGATACATAAACTTCTTCTTTCGCATTATCTTGCCAACCTACCCAACCTTCACGACCTAATAAGGCATCTCGTTTTACGTCACAAAGGCTTGTAGCGGCTTGTTCTTCTAATAGCGCCGCCAATGTCACTGGTTGCCACTGGCGTTCTTTAAACATAGTGAGTAACTGCTCAAATTGCTCAGTCATCACAATACCTTCCACTTCAGCGTGAATGGTATAAACAGCACAGGACTGTTGTTCAATGGCATTGCAAATATAATCATTAAACCCTTCGATATCGCACTCAGTGCCAACAACTTCATCAAAAGTAGGCACTGTCACAGGAATTTGTACCGTACCGGCTTTACCATTGCTCAAACGGGGGTGAAAAGGTTCAGTCCCTCGACAGTCGCTGTTATAAGCAAAGCCAAAAGACTCCTTCAAATCGATAACGCGCTGATCAGCACGCCACCCCGGTGCAGCACTGCAACGTACAGGCTCGCCGAGGATTTTACTTAAACTGTCGTAACCATAACGGATGTGGGCCAACATTTTTTCATCGGACCAACGCTCAGTATTTAGCTGCCAACCATGATGGTCCCAAGCATGAAGACCAATTTCATGGCCTTTTTGCTGAGTCTCTAAAATTGGCTTTACCGCATGTTTACCAATAACCTTCCCAGGCCAACAAGTCCCCGCCAGCAAAATATCTAAACCGTATAAGCTGGCGGCATTGGAGCGCAGCATCTTGAGTAAAAACTTAGGTTTTATGAGCCGCCATAAATGGCGCCCCATATTGTCTGGTCCCATAGAAAAGAAGAAACTCGCTTGAATATCATGTTTCTCGAGTATTTCTAATAACTTTGGGACCCCAACCAAAGTACCTTTAAGGGTATCCACATCGATCCGCAATCCAATCTTTCTCATTTATTAGTCCTGAGAAACCGTCGACTGAATAAAGAAATCAAGCGTTTTCTCAATAGTGTCATCCATATGAGTTGTTGGGTGCCAGTCCAACAGTTTGTTGGCATTTTTGATACTCGGACGACGATGAGAAACGTCTTGATATCCCTCACCATAGTAACTGCGGCTTTCAACACCTTTAAAGCCAGCAAAAGGAGGGAAATTACCACGCAACGGATGAGCTTCAAATTTTTCAAGCAGCGTTTGCGCCATATCTTTAATACTGGCTTCGTTGTCAGGGTTACCAATGTTGATGATTTGTCCATCACAGTTTGCGTCTTTGTTCTCAATAATGCGGAACAAAGCTTCAACACCATCATCAATGTCAGTGAAACAGCGTTTTTGAGCGCCACCATCGATCAATTGAATTGGCGTACCTTCGATCAAGTTCAAAATCAATTGCGTGATCGCACGAGAACTACCGATACGAGCTGAATCCAAACTATCTAAGCGAGGCCCCATCCAGTTAAAAGGACGGAACAAAGTGAAACGCAAACCGTCTTTTTGGCCGTATGCCCAAATAACTCGGTCTAACAACTGTTTAGACACAGAGTAGATCCAACGCTGCTTATTGATCGGTCCAACGATTAGGCTTGAAGTATCTTCATCGAACTCGTTATCACTGCACATACCATACACTTCAGATGTGGATGGGAAAATAATACGTTTGTTGTATTTCACACAATGACGAACGATTTTTAGGTTTTCTTCAAAGTCTAGCTCGAAGACACGTAGTGGATTACGTGTGTACTCGATAGGCGTCGCAATGGCAACCAAAGGCAAAATCACATCACATTTTTTAATGTGGTATTCCAACCATTCACCATGGATGCTGATGTCACCTTCAACAAAATGGAATCTAGGATGTTCTAATACGCGGCCAATTGCACTAGAGCTAATATCCATTCCATAAACATCATAGTTTTCTTCTTTCAATAGACGCTCGGTCAAATGATTACCGATAAAACCATTTACTCCCAAGATCAGCACTTTAGTGCGCTTCTTAGCGGCTAAAGCCAAACTTGCTTTTGGTGCTAAACGCATACCTTGAGTTAAACTCATTTCACGAGCTAATTGTGACCCACTAAGGAATAAACCTTGCTCAGCTTGGCCAGCTTCGATTTGCAACACACCTTCACCACAAACCACTTGTAAAGGGTCTGTGCCGATAATCGTTCCCGGTATTTGGTTATTCGCTAATGTGTTATCCGACTGAGAAACGACTTTTGTTTCCCAAACAATGATCTTCCTATCACCGATAAAGCTGAAGGCGCCTGGGTAAGGTTGTGTCACAGCGCGAGTAAGATTGAACAATTCTGCCGCACTTTTATTCCAGTCTAACTCTCCATCGGCAGCGGTACGACGGCCGAAATAAGTCGCTTCAGCATCATTCTGCTTGGTATAGGTCACACTTCCATCAAGAAGAGCAGGCAACACATTCGCCATTAATACACCTGAAGCCGCATCCATTTTTTCGTGAAGAGTTAATGCTGTATCGCTTTCTTCAATAGTAACAGTTTGCTGTGCAAGGATATCGCCCTGATCTGGGCGCGTAGTCATTTTATGTAGCGTGACACCCGTTTCACTTTCACCGTTAACCAGAGCCCAATTTACAGGCGCTCTGCCACGGTATTTAGGCAATAGTGAGCCATGTAAATTAAACGCTCCTTGTTGAGCGCAATCCAACAAGTCTTGGCATAACATATCTCGATAATAAAAAGAGAAAATGTAATCAGGATTAATGGCTTTAATGCGTTCAATCCATAGGGGATGGTTAACTTCATGAGGAGCGTAAACTGGTAAATTTTTCTCTGCACATAATTGAGCCACTGACGCAAAAAAACGCTGCTCATCTGGAGAGTCGGTGTGAGTGAAAACCGCTTCAATTTCAATGCCAGCTTCTAAAAGCTGGGTAATTCCAGTACATCCAATATTGTGATAGGCAAAAACAACAGCTTTCATAATTATGATTTCTCTTTAAAAAGTGGTGAAGACGTTTGTCCTTTACGGACAACTTTTTGAACAAAATAACGAGGGCGGGCGCGAACATCTTGATACATTCGCCCGATATATTCTCCCAATAACCCCATGCCAATAAACTGCGCACCAACAAAAATGAAAAGCACGGCGAACAATGTAAACAGACCATCACCCGACCATTCAGGCCCAAACAATAGCCTCAGCATTAACAGAACAAAAGCAAACAAAAAGCCTGTCGCAGCAACAACACTTCCCACAATACTAAGTAGACGCAGTGGCGTTGTTGTCATACAAGTGATCAAATCAAACATCAAATTGATCAACTTCATTGGACTGTACTTAGAGTCACCAAATTCTCGCTCAGCATGATCAACATCTATCTCGGTGGTATTTCGAGCAAAGCTATTTGCAAGGATAGGAATAAACGTACTGCGCTCATGACATTGCAGCATAGCGTCAATAATATGACGACGATAAGCACGCAACATACAACCGTAATCATTCATTTGAACCCCTGTAGCACGACGCACACCACCATTGATAATGGCCGATGGTAAACGCCTAAACACCGAATCTTTACGGTGTTTACGAACCGTACCTATTACATCAAAACCTTCATCGGCTTTAGCAACAAGACGGGGAATTTCTTCTGGTGGATTTTGCAAATCTGCATCTAAAGTAATGACTAAATCTGCATCTGCTATTTCAAAACCAGCCATTATCGCAGCATGCTGACCATAATTTCGATTCAACATCACACCAACAATGTGACTATCAGGCAGACTTGCTGCTTCTTGAATAATCTCGGAAGAGCGGTCACGGCTGCCATCATCCACCAATATAATATCGTGATCCCGCTCAAGAAGAAGGCAAGCTTCTTTAGTACGGCGAATTAGCTCTGGCAAACTTTCTTCTTCATTATACACTGGTATGACAACGGCGACTTTTGTTATAGCCTTTTCATTTAACACTGAATTATTTCTCCACAATCTCATTAATAGCAGTCAGCACACGCTGCACATCTTGTGCTGTCATATCCGGAAACAAAGGAATAGAGCACAAGCGACTTGTATTCCATTCGGTATTCGGCAACACAACATCAGGAAAGCGTTGGCGATAATAATGCTGAGAATGAATCCCTCGGAAGTGGATACCAGAACCAATATTGCGCTCTTTCAATCCATCCATAAATGCTTGTCGGTCAAGACCACAAGTATCAGGATCAACACGAACTATCATCAAATGCCAAGCATGAGTATGTGGGTATTCAACCAAAGACAAAGGTTTCAGCGGGGTATTTTGTAGTCCTTCTAAATACAAGCCTGCTAAATCCGTTCGTTGTTGGTTAAGTTTATCAATACGAGCAAATTGCCCAAGTGCTAAAGCCGCATTCATATCTGGCATATTGTATTTAAAACCAGGCATCATCACTTCAGCTTGTGGCTTTCTTCCTTGCATTTGACGGTCAAAAGCGTCTACTCCTAAGCCATGAAAACGTAACATTCTGAGCTGTTCTGCTAGAGCATCATCATCCGTTGTAATCACCCCCCCTTCTGCACTGGTAATATTTTTAATCGCATGAAGTGAGAAAATGGCAGTGCCACTTTGACCAATTGGCGTATCACCGTAATAAGTACCTATAGCGTGGGCTGCATCTTCGACAAGAGGGATATTATGGCGAGTCGCGACGGCTTTAATTGCATCTAGATCAACGGGCGCTCCAGCATAATGTACAGGGACAATAGCGCGTGTTTTTGGCGTAATCGCCTGCTCTAATGACGACGCCGTCATCATTAACGTATCTTTATCGACATCGACAAACACTGGTGTCGCGCCAAGCAGACAAATAATATTAGCCGTTGAGACCCAAGTTTGTGATGGTGTAATAACCTCATCACCCGGCCCAATACCTAACGCTAACAAGGTAATGTGCATACCCGCCGTTGCAGAACAAATAGCAATGGCGTGACGACATCCTAAGTAATTGCAAAATGCTTCTTCCAGTGCATTAGTTTTAGGACCGGTGGTGATCCAACCAGAGGCGAGCACCTCACTTACTGCATCAATATCTGCTTGATCAATAGCAGGACGAGAAAAAGGCAAAAACTCAGATGATGACATAAACTTTAATGACCCCATAGGCATGTTTTATATTAACAACCACTTTATAACTCACGGGTTGTCAATAAATAATGAAAGTCCAATATATCAAAAAGAGATAATGCTTTCACTTTATTATCTAAATACGAAAATTATAACAAAAACATATACAGAATATTTTAATTAATTACTGCTTAGGGCAATTTATACCACCTACATGTCAACTTAATGTCAAATAAGTCACTTCATATTTTTTCTATGTACTCAGCAACCAGAGCGACATAACCTGAAACATAACTGGGGTATTGAAAACTAAAGCCTGTCTCGACAATACTGTGATTGCTAATTCGTTTACCACTGGCGGGGATAAAAGCTTGACTGTCTTCTGGTAAATTGATCCTAGCACCTAATAAATTGGCGATACAAAGCTTCACTTCCCACATAGATACAGGCGTATCGTCCGTAATATTATAATGCTTCAACAATCCCTTACCACTAAATACGCTTTGCGCTAAATGCAATAAAGCGGCTATCACATCTTCTCTGTGAACACGATTGGTCCAGCTATTCGCTCCCCACTCTTTTCCACTTAATACCGTCTCTAATAACCGGTAACGACCTGGTCCATAGATGCCAGAACAACGTACTGCCACACTCGAAAATGCCGCTGCCAATGCTTGCTCTGTTTCAACCAGCACCTTGGCCGTGGCAGACACAGGTTGTGCTGACGTTGTTTCATCAATCCATTCGCCTTGGCTTTGCCCATAAACACTGGTACTGGAGACAAAAAATACCTTAGGTTGCTGCGCGGTATGTTTGTATCGACGAATCAACACCTGTGCCGTATCAAAATAGGCCGCACGATAAGCCTCTTCTGTACGGCCATTAGGCGTCATGATAAGAAATACCAGATCCGCATCAGGCAAGCTGTCATCACTCATATCAACCAGATCACCAGTAAGACCGGATACACCTTTGGGAAAATCATTTTTTGTACGACGAATCCCCGTCACAGTGTGGCCTTGAGCAACAAGTTCGGAGGCCAAATCAGAACCCAAATCGCCACATCCAGCAATTAAAACCTTTGCCATTTACCTTCTCCTGACAGCCTAAGACACATTACGTCACTAAAGAACGAGTATACTTTATCAAATTATGTATTATCATAGTTATTAACAATGAATCAGCCGAACTAAAAGGTGTGTTATGACATTAACGGAATTGAAATACATTGTAATGCTCGCCGAAGAGAAACATTTTGGCCGCGCCGCCGATCGCTGTTATGTATCGCAACCGACTCTCAGTGTCGCAGTAAAAAAACTCGAAGAAGAGCTAGGAGCAGCCATTTTTGAGCGCAGCAAAAGTTCCGTTTATATCACTCCTCTGGGCGAACAGATCATCACGCAGGCCAAGCGTGTTCTAGATCAAGCCAATATGATTAAAGAGCTGGCCACCTCGGGTAAAAATCAATTAAAAGGACCTCTCAAAGTAGGGGCAATTTATACGATCGCCCCCTATTTGTTCCCCTTTATGATTCCAGCCCTACACAGTGCAACATCAGGCATGCCACTGATCATTGAAGAAGATCTCACTGAGAATTTACGACCTAAACTGCGTAATGGCGAACTTGATGCCATCATTGTCGCACTGCCTTTTCGTGAACCTGATGTGGTGACTCAGCCGATTTACGAAGAAGAATTTGTCGTGCTGATGCCAAAGGATCACCCTTGGACAAAACGGGAGCACATCAATACGGACCAACTGTCTACCGATAACCTCTTGCTGCTGGGTAAAGGCCATTGCTTTAGTGAGCAAGTATTAGAAGCTTGCCCGCTGGTCGCTGAAAGTGAGTACGGTGAAGGTCGTACCATTGTTAATGGCAGCTCGTTAGAAACCATTCGCTACATGGTTGCTTCTGGTTTAGGGGTAACAGTGCTACCAAAATCCGCGGTCACCAATATCAATCACGATCTATTAGAAATACGCCCTTTCGCTGACCCAGCTCCTAAGCGAACCGTTGCACTCGCATGGCGCGCCAGTTTTCCAAGACCAAAAGCCATTGAAGCGGTCAGTCAGTCTATTCGTGATGCTTGTAAAAACCTGAATTTATAGAGAGCCGCATGATCGACGGATTAGACACTCAGGATGTTCGTGAGCTAAAAGGCGTAGGCGATGCAATGGCTGAGAAATTGGCCAAGCTTCACCTAAACACGGTACAAGACCTGCTGTTTCATTTGCCTATTCGTTATCAAGACAGAACTCGCGTTGTTCCTATTGGCATGCTGCGCTTTGGTGACGAAGCCGTTATTGAAGGGCAAGTCACTGGTGCTGAGATCAAGATGGGCAAACGTCGCAGCTTGCTGTGTCGCATCAAAGATCACACTGGCACCCTATGTTTGCGCTTCTTTCACTTTTCTGCGGCGCAAAAGAAACAATTAGAATCCGGTAAGCGTGTGCGTTGCTTTGGTGAAATCCGTCGCGGCAGCACGGGGTTTGAAATCTATCACCCCGAATACAAGATAATCGGTGACGATGAAACTCAAGAAGAAACCGCTCAGCTGACGCCAATTTATCCGCTCACAGACGGTTTAACACAAACCAAGATTCGCCAGCTTTGTGAGCAAGCCCTAGAGCGCTTAACCCCATACAATTTGCAAGAATGGCTACCGGATGAGATTCGCACCCAATTCAGCTTGCCCCCCCTGAGCGACGCGATTCATTTTCTGCATCACCCATCCCGAGAAGCTAACCTTGAGTTACTCCGATCTGGCAGCCACCCAGCGCAATACCGCTTGTCTTTTGAAGAGTTGATGGCGCATCAGCTTTCTCTTATTGGCAAACGCATCAAAGCCAAGCAAGACGCCGCCATAAAAGTCAATTCGGCAGGCGAGTTGAGCCAGCGCCTTTTGCAGCAGCTGCCGTTTTCACCAACCAAGGCACAAAACCGCGTGTTTCAGGAAATTCTCAATGACCTTGCTACCGGTCATCCGATGCTGCGCTTAGTACAAGGTGACGTGGGATCAGGGAAAACCTTAGTCGCGGCCTTAGCGGCGGCTTCCGTCGTTCAAGCAGGCTACCAAGTGGCGGTGATGGCCCCCACTGAAATTCTAGCCGAGCAACACTATATTAATTTCACCCAATGGTTTGAGCCGCTTGGTTTGAAGGTGGCTTGGATGATCGGCAAGCTCAAAGGTAAAACCCGCGAAAAAGAGCTAGAAGATATCGCTTCCGGTGCAGCGCAGATTGTCGTCGGTACTCACGCGCTGTTTCAAGACAGTGTTGAATTTGACCGATTAGCGCTCGCCATTATCGATGAGCAGCATCGCTTTGGCGTTCATCAGCGCATGGCGTTACGGGAAAAAGGCATGAAGCATGGTTTCCAGCCTCATCAACTGATTATGACTGCGACCCCTATTCCTCGCACATTAGCCATGTCGGCCTACGCCGATTTAGATTGTTCCATCATTGACGAGCTTCCACCCGGCCGAACACCAGTAAACACCATAGTGGTATCGGATCAGCGCCGCCAAGAAGTGATTGATCGAGTAAAGAGCGCCTGCGAAGAAGGCAAACAAGCTTATTGGGTTTGTACCTTGATTGAAGAGTCCGAGGCTTTGCAATGCCAAGCCGCAGAAGACACAGCGCTCTTGCTGCAAGAGCAATTAGGTAGCCTGTCCATTGGCTTGGTACATGGCCGACTCAAAGCCCAAGAAAAAGCCGACATTATGGCCCGATTTAAAGCGGGAGAGATTCAGTTGCTTGTCGCGACGACCGTTATTGAAGTCGGCGTGGATGTGCCCAACTCAAGCTTAATGGTCATCGAAAACCCTGAACGACTTGGTCTTGCACAACTTCATCAGCTGCGTGGTCGTGTTGGTCGAGGGCAAACCGCCAGTCACTGTGTGCTGCTTTATAAATCACCGCTAGGACAACAAGGCAAAGAACGACTGTCTACCATGCGAGAAACCAGTGATGGTTTTAAAATCGCAGAGAAAGATCTTGAATTACGAGGCCCTGGTGAATTGCTTGGCACCAGGCAAACAGGCCTTTGGGAATTTAAAGTGGCGGATTTACAACGGGATAAGAACTTGCTGGATGATGTTCAAAAAGCGGCGGCTATGCTTCACAGACACTACCCGGAACGCGTCTCACCACTTTTAACTAGATGGTTACCTAATCACGATCAATACTTAAACGTCTAACCTCATCATAACTAGCAACTTTCATCGAATACCACAGCATTTACTTGCAAGTGTGCAAAATTCAATCAAAAGCCTCATAATGATTTCTTAAGTCGATTCGTTAATAAGGAATAGATATGAATGCTTCCAATCAAGCTGATCTAACAATACATGGCTGCGGCTACCGAATCGAAAATGACAGAATCATTATTTCTGTTCAATACATTGCGAACAATAGAGTCGAAGGAAACCTCAGCGGTACCCTAAAACTGCAATTCTGTGCTTACCAACAAAGTGACGAAGACTCAGATAATATCGAGCTCGCCGCCACAACTATTGGAGAACTAAAAGGCCAGCATTATCTGAGCGATTGCCGCTACGACTTGGTTTATCAACAACCACCTACAGGAACGTGGCGGTTAGCGATACAATTAAGCGAATGGAACGGCATCAATTACACATTACGTGATTCGGCCTATTTCGATATTCCTTTAAACATACACCCCATTTCAACCCCTTCTGCACCTCCAACAAATACAATAAAGGGAAATGTTTTACAGCCAGTTGCTCCTCTAACCGTCCAGATCGGCAAAAAGGCCAAAAAAAGTGCGACCAATTATATCGATGAAGATGGCTATCTCACCATCAATAAAGCAAAAGTAAAGAGGCTTCTAAACGTGAAAGGTGTACCGAGAAAGGTACTTGAAAAGTTGATATCTGAGCGACCATTTCAATCAAATAAAGCCGTTCTTAATATCAAAGGAATGGGACCTATTATGTTAGGAAAAGTACTCGCCGAATTAAAATACTAATTCGGCGTTGTTATTGCTTGGAATACTTTTAAAAACAATAGGGAGCCCGATTGTCGCTCAAACGTCCCTAAGGAATATTCACTACCGTCGTGTTTTTTACCTCTTCCATCGCCACATAAGTACGAGACTCACGAACATGCGGCAAGGTCAACAAGGTTTCACCCAATAACAAACGATAAGAGTCCATATTAGATACTCGTGCTTTTAAAAGGTATTCAAAATCACCAGCGATCAAATGACACTCTAAAATTTCAGGAATTTCGGTAACGGCTGACTTAAATTCGTTAAAACCTTCTGGAGACGTCGTCTTCAAACGAATTTCGACAAAAACAAGTAATCCTGCATCCACTTTTTTCGGGTTCACTAGCGCACAATAGCCCGTAATATAGCCATTACGCTCCAAGCGTCGTACCCGTTCTAAACAAGGCGTGGCACTTAATCCAACACGACTCGCCAACTCCACGTTAGATAAACGACCGTTTATCTGTAATTCACGAAGAATCTTCTTATCTAGACGATCAAGCGGTTTTGCTGAGTTATCCATCTGATGTGGATCTCCTTACATGACTTTAACAGAAGCTTAAGTCTACCATGCAGTTTATAAATTATGGAAAGCGCTTTATTCACTATATTATGTACGGACATTCAGTCTAAATACAACAAACCGCAATAGAGCACCAAAATGATGCATAATTTTCATCTTGTACAAAATTAGTCTATGCTTGCCCAGTATTTATCTTATGATTTTTTCCTCGTATGCCACAAATCTCTTGTCCTATCTGGCCTCCATCGAAAAAGAAAAACGACAGAACAATATGAATAACGTCTTTTTCCTCTTCTAAAAAGTGCAAAAATTAAGTATTAAGCACACATCTACTGACATTTTATCCTTGACTACGCCTCAAAAGAGTAATTCTATAGGGGCATGTGATGATCTTTTAGAGGAATCGTCTACATAGACCCGACAACAAGAATAATTAAGTGTTGGCATTAAATTTGCTTAAAAATAAAGATACAGATTTTAAAATCTGAAAACAAAAAAACAAAGCAAGATAACAACATACATAAAACGCCTGGGAGGCTCAATATAATGAAATCAAACGCTAGTAAACTACTGCCTACTGCAGTAATCGCTGCAGCTATCGGTGCAGCGGTAACCGCTATTGTGATGTCGCCAAGTGAACAGGTTGCGGAAAAAACAACTGCTTCAACTGCAGAAAAAACAGCAAATGTTACCGCTCCTGTAAATAATTCTTCCACAACCCTAGAAAATGTTAAATCTAAAGGCTTCATTCAATGTGGTGTCAGTACTGGTGTTCCTGGATTTTCAAATGCCGATGATAAAGGTAACTGGTCAGGCATAGATGTTGACGCTTGTCGCGCGGTTGCTTCTGCTATTTTTGGCGACCCTCAAAAAGTAAAATTCACTCCCCTTTCTGCTAAAGAGCGCTTCACGGCATTACAATCCGGTGAGATTGATATTCTAGCTCGCAACACCACATGGACTTACACTCGTGATGCATCTTTGGGTTTAGACTTCACAGCAGTTAACTTCTATGACGGTCAAGGTTTCATGGTTCGTAAAAGTCTAGGCGTTAAATCTGCATTAGACCTTGCTGGTACAACCGTTTGTACAGAACAAGGCACTACAACTGAGTTGAACATGGCAGATTTCTTCCGTAAAAATAACATGACATATGTACCAGTTGTCGTACAAAAAGCAGATGAAGCACTAGCCGCTTATGATTCTGGCCGTTGTGATGTATACACAACTGATAAGTCTGGTCTCGCGGCTCACCGTACTAAACTAGCCGATCCATCTGCTCACGTTATTCTTCCAGAAACCATTTCTAAAGAACCTCTAGGCCCAGTAGTGCGCCACGGCGACAACCAATGGAAAGACATCGTAACTTGGTCAATGTTCGTTCAAGTAAACGCTGAAGAAATGGGTATCACTTCTAAAAACGTTGCTAAGACTAAAAGCGAAACAAATGATCCAGCTATCAAGCGTTTATTAGGTGTTGATAGTGACTTGGGGGCTCAACTTAGTCTTCCTGCCGACTGGGCTTACAACATCATTGCTAACGTAGGTAACTACGGTGAAGTGTTTGAGCGCAACGTTGGACCATCTACTCCTGTAGATTTACCACGTGGTCTTAATGCTCTATGGACTGAAGCTGGCGGTATCATGTACGCGCCACCAGTTCGTTAATACCTAAAGCACATTATTTTCTGCTTGGGTATTTACCCAGCGACTAAAAAGTCGCTGGGTTTCTTCCCCTTTCTTACACATCTGACGAGCATTCCATTGCCTGAACCAAGATGAGCGATAATACAACTCCAAGCAATAACAGCTTTTTGAATGACGCGGGGAATCGCGCGCTTATTTTTCAAATTTTGCTGCTAGCGATAGTGGTTTTTGCGGGTTATTACTTATTTAGTAACCTTCAGGCCAACCTCGATAATCGAGGAATTTCCACTGGTTTCTCATTTTTTAATGAGCCAGCTGGCTTTCCAATTCTTATTCACCTTATAGAGTATACTGAGGCCGATACTTACGGACGAGCCTTCGTCGTCGCCTTAATTAATACCTTTGTTATTTCCTTATTAGGAATCATCTTAGCCACCATTATTGGCGTAATAATGGGTCTAGCCCGTTTGTCTAAAAACTGGTTAGTAGCACGTTTAGCAACTGTCTACATTGAAACTCTGCGAAACATTCCATTATTGTTGCAGATGTTCTTCTGGTATTTTGCCGTACTTGCCGCACTACCAGCACCACGTGATAGTTATGAATTTGCTGACTTCCTATTAAACAAACGTGGTATCTACTCACCTAACCCAATCGCACAAGATGGCTTTGGATTAGTTATCTTCGGCTTCATTCTATCGATTGTTGCCTCTATTAGCCTAATTGTGTGGGCTAAAAAACGTCAAACAAGAACAGGATTATGGTTCCCAGCTTATTGGTCCTCTTTGGGCCTGATTGTTGGTATTACCTTCATTTTCCTAGCTATTGCTGGATTCCCCATTGAGTTTGATCTACCGCAAAAAAGTCGCTTTAACGTCACGGGCGGGATGGTTCTGCCACCTGAATTCGTTGCAGTACTAGTTGCTCTATCCACTTACACTGGGGCATTTATTGCAGAGATAGTGCGTGCAGGTATTTTGTCTGTTAACTGGGGACAAACTGAGGCCGCTCGCTCTTTAGGTTTACGTGACAATATGACGCAACGACTTATTGTCTTACCTCAAGCATTGCGCGTTATTATTCCGCCACTCACAAGCCAATACTTGAACTTAGCGAAAAACTCTTCGTTAGGTGCGGCGATTGCTTATCCTGAGTTGGTAGCGGTCGTCATGGGTACAACGCTGAACCAAACAGGTCAGGCGATCGAGACCATAGGTCTTTGTATGTTGGTATACGGTTCATTGAGTCTATCGATTTCGGTATTCATGAACTGGTACAACAAAAAAATGTCATTAATTGAACGCTAGGAGGCAGATCATGGCTATTATCTTTAAACCATCACCAAGCCTCCCACCACCAGTTACATCGGTCGGTGCTGTGGCATGGGTACGTCAGAATTTATTCTCGTCCCCGCTTAATATTTTTCTCACGCTCTTTAGTCTGTACATTTTGTATCTACTCGTACCCCCCGTTATCGAGTGGGCCTTCATCAATGCTACGTGGGAAGGCTCTTCTAAAGCAGCCTGTACTGCGGGTGGTGCTTGCTGGGCCTTTATCGGCGTGTACTTTGATCAGTTCATGTACGGTTTATACCCAGACTCAGAAACATGGCGCATTAATTTAGCCGTCATATTACTGGTCGTCATGGTAGGAGCCTTTGCAATAAAGTCCATTAACAAACTGTATCTATCCCTCGCCATTCTTGTGGTCTATCCCATTGTGGCTTACTTCTTATTTGCTGGTGGCATATTTGGCTTAGAAGTCGTAGAAACCTCTTTGTGGGGCGGTCTTTTTCTTACCGTACTGCTTGGTGTTATTGGTATTGTGGCATCTTTCCCTCTAGGGATTGTATTGGCACTCGGTCGACGCTCAGAAATGCCGATTGCGAAATCAGTATGTGTGGTATTTATCGAAACCATTCGTGCTGTACCATTAATTACCATCTTGTTTATGGCCTCAGTAATGATTCCGTTGTTCCTGCCAGAAGGCTTGAACTTCAACAAGTTATTACGCGTGTTGATTGGTATTACCTTATTCTCAGGTGCCTATATGGCCGAAGTGGTTCGTGGTGGCCTACAAGCGATTCCAAAAGGTCAATATGAAGCCGCTGACGCCATGGGACTAACCTACTGGCAATCAATGATTTTGGTTATTTTGCCTCAGGCATTGAAATTGGTAATTCCAGGTATAGTGAACTCCTTCATATCTTTGTTCAAAGATACGACCTTGGTCTACATTGTTGGTATGTTTGACTTCCTAGGACGAATTCAGGCCGCCAACCATGATTCAAATTGGTTAGGCACTACGGTTGAAGGTTATGCCTTTGCAGCCTTAATTTATTGGATTATCTGCTTTGGCATGTCGCGTTATAGTATGGCACTAGAGCGTAAGCTAGAAACTGGGCACAAGCGAAATTAGTTAAAAATTGAGGTCTTTAAAATGTCAAATACAAATATGGCTCGTGCCCAACTTGCGGCAGGCGAACAAACCATCATCGAATTTAATGATGTAAACAAATGGTATGGTGATTTCCATGTACTGAAAAACATCAACTTCAGTATCAAGAAGGGAGAACGCATCGTGGTATGTGGTCCTTCTGGTTCTGGAAAATCAACAATGACGCGTTGCATCAACCGTCTAGAAGAACACCAGAAAGGTACAATTCTGGTTGATGGCGTTGAGATGAACAATAACTTGAAGAACATCGAAGCGATCCGCAAAGACGTAGGCATGGTGTTTCAACATTTTAACTTGTTCCCTCACTTAACCATTTTAGAAAACCTGACTTTGGCGCCGATTTGGGTACGTAAAACCCCTAAAAAAGAAGCAGAAGAGATGGCTATGCATTACTTGGAGCGAGTAAAAATCGCTAACCAAGCATTGAAATATCCAGGTCAGTTGTCTGGTGGTCAACAGCAGCGTGTAGCGATTGCTCGTGGCTTGTGTATGCAACCTCGCATTATGCTATTTGATGAGCCAACGTCAGCACTTGATCCTGAAATGATCAAAGAAGTGTTGGACGTAATGGTTCAGTTGGCCGAAGAAGGCATGACCATGGTATGTGTAACACACGAAATGGGCTTTGCTAAAACAGTAGCAGACCGCGTTGTGTTCATGGATGCCGGTGAAATCGTTGAATCTAACGAGCCTCACGAATTCTTCGAAAACCCTCAACACGACCGTACTCAGATGTTCCTAAGTCAGATTTTGAATCACTAATTCATTACTATTCAGAATTGATACTTAAAATCTGTTATATTGACAAAGCCCCGTATTGGGGCTTTTTTACGTTCGTCTTTTTAACAGGAAAATGTATGGAACCTTCCACAGACCTTCAACCAAGCCAAAGATTACGCGTGGTACATCTAGCTGACCATACTGGCCGTTTGCAGGTTATTTTTCCTGAAAGAAATATGCTTGATATCTCTGCCGTCTCCAAGATCACTAAGCGCCGTTTTGAGCCTGTCAGCAATTTTCAAAGTTTAGGTGACCCACTTATCAAACCCAACAGTGTGGCCACTATCCTAGAAGCGAGCATGTTAAAAGAGACAACATTTTCCATTCGAACCAAAAATGATGAAATGTATCGTGATATTACGTCGACAGAGTTGGCCGAGATGTTTTCTGGGCCATTAAATCGATTCGAAAATATTTCCATCAATACACAGTTAATACAACGCCCTGTAGACAATCACGAAAATGATGAAGAACAAATCCTTCAAGCCTTAGGGCGATTTCAATCCATTCGGCTTAAGCAGCGCCTAGAAGAAACATTAGAAATCCCCCCTTTGCCAGCGACCTCCCATCGCATTATTCGCCTTTCTACCAATAAATCTGCGGGAACTGATGAACTATGTGAAGTGATTGCGCTTGATCCAAGCCTAGCGGCTCAGGTAATCAGTTGGGCCTCCTCTCCTTACTACGGCGCTCCAGGCACGATAGACTCTGTTGAAGATGCAATTATTCGTGTTTTAGGCTTCGATATGGTGATGAACCTAGCACTTGGTCTTTCTATGGGAAATGCCTTTCAAGCCCCAGACAATGGTCCTAGGCATTATGAAGATTTCTGGCTGGCCTCTGTTTCCAATGCCGTATTAATGGAAGCGCTGGTCAAAGCCATGCCTGCCCCAAACCGCCCTAAGCTTGGCCACGCTTATTTGGCCGGACTACTACACAACTTTGGCTACCTGGCCATTAGCACCATCATGCCTCCCCATTTTTCGATCTTGTCTCGCTACCAAGAAGCTAACGCCCATTTGCCTTCGGAAGTGATCGAAATGCAGATTTTGCATTTTACCAAAGAGCAACTAGGCTCATGGTTATTGCGTTATTGGAGTTTGCCAGACAATATTTGGACAGCAATCCGTTACAGTAAAAAGCCCCATTATTATGGCGAACATGCTGTTTTAGCGAAGCTACTGTATGTCTCTCATCAGTTGCGCAATAACGACGGCATTGAGCCTTCAGTGTTACTTGAACTTGGATTAACACTAGAAAATGCTGAAGCATGCAGAGACACAATTTATCAAAAATCGTCTGAGTTACATAAAATGGTCGCCTTGATTAATAAGGTAAATATCTAATTTACTATGACGTTAATGAACCCCTCTGCCGCACAACAATTTGACTATCGATGGTCACCAATACATCAAATTAGCAAGGTCAAAGTGCCTCCAAATTTATGGCCTTGGTTGGTTACCCAAGACTCTTTGACAGCCAAACTACAAAGCCTTGGTAAATTAACAGTAGAAGTTCTGGAAGATACATGGGGAACGCCTACAGCGAGAGAAAGAAAACGCCTAAAGTTGCGCTCAAGAGAGGCAGCACGAATTCGAACCGTCTTACTCAAAGTGAATAATAAAGCTGTTATTTACGCTCGATCTATCATCCCGGCCAAATCTTTAAAGGGACATTGGCGTCAAGTGAAACACCTAAGAGACAAATCATTGGGTGGCTATTTATTCCAACATCGGGCGCTGGTTCGAAGTGACATTGAGGTCACTTTGCTACCAAAAGGCATGTTTCCAAACCAGCAAAATCCAGTATGGGCAAGACGCTCTATTTTTCACCAATTTGGGGCTGGAATATTGGTCAATGAAGCTTTCTTTGATGAGATAAACCAACTTAAATCACCGTTTGGATTGTTATGAACAAACTTAAAGACTACGCAGAATTAACCCGATTCAACCGCCCTATCGGCTCATTTTTACTAATGTGGCCAACACTATGGGCGCTTTGGCTTGCTGCTGATGGTATGCCTAAGTGGAATTTAGTAGTCATCTTTATCCTAGGGGTCTTTAGCATGCGCTCCGCAGGATGCGTCATCAATGATTATGCCGACCGTAAGGTCGATGGCTTTGTAGAACGTACTAAAAATCGTCCTTTGCCATCTGGCCGAGTATCAGAAAAAGAAGCCTTGGTGTTATTTGGTGGTTTGGTATTACTTAGCTTCATCTTAGTACTGTTGACAGATATGCGTACTATCTTGCTGTCCGTCGTTGGTTTAGGGTTAGCTGCACTGTACCCATTTATGAAGCGTTATACCCACCTACCTCAACTTTTCTTAGGGTTGGCCTTTTCATGGGCCATTCCCATGGCTTACAGCGCACAAGGTGGAGATTTGGCGAATCCAGAATTATGGATGTTGTTCGTTGCAAATTGCTTTTGGACCATCGCTTACGACACCTACTATGCGATGACTGATCGACCTGACGACTTAAAAGTCGGTATCAAATCCACCGCTATTTTATTTGGCCAATACGATTTATTGGTCATTGTTTGCCTTCAGGGACTAACGTTATCTTTACTCACTTGGATCGGCCTACTAGCAGAATTACACTGGCCCTATTTTATCTCCCTCATCATCGCGGCAGGACTATTTTATCTGCAGTTTAATAAAGCCAAAGGTCGTGAACGCTTGCCCTGTTTCCATGCTTTCTTAGATAACAATCGCATCGGCTACTGTGTGTTTATCGGGCTCGTAACAAGCTATTTTATGTAATATATGGCAAAGTTGTGACAATGTAACTGAATTGTCACATAAGGTCGCTTTAATAAAAGCCGTTCCTGAGATGAGGATAAATCCTGTGACCGGTAAAAAAGTATTAATTATTGATGATGAGTCTTCCATACGCGAAATGATCGCCATTGCATTAGAAATGGCTGGCTATGAGTATTTGGAAGCAGAAAATATTCAGCAAGGCCATGAAATCATTGTGGATCACCGTCCAGACTTGATTCTTGTCGACTGGATGATGCCTGGCGGCAGTGGCATTGAATTAACTCGTCGACTAAAAAAAGACACCACAACGGCTGAAATCCCAGTGATTATGCTGACCGCAAAAAGTGAAGAAGACAATAAAATACAAGGCTTAGAAGTCGGTGCGGACGATTATATAACCAAGCCGTTTTCACCTCGCGAGCTAGTCGCCAGACTCAAAGCGGTGCTGCGCAGAGCAACCCCTCAAGGTGTTGACGAGCCCATTGAAGTGGAAGGGTTAGTGCTTGACCCAATTAGCCAACGTGTCACCATAGGCACTCGCCCTTTAGACATGGGGCCAACTGAATACCGCCTATTAAAATTCCTAATGACTCATCAAGAACGAGCTTATTCTAGAGCACAGCTTTTAGATCAAGTTTGGGGTGGAAACGTCTATGTTGAAGAGCGTACAGTAGACGTTCATATCCGCCGTTTACGTAAAGCCATCGGTAACTCCCATGATTTCTTGATACAAACGGTTCGAGGAACTGGCTACCGCTTCTCAGCAAAAAGGTCTGTATGAAAACAGTTTGGCGAAACACCATCATCACTTGGCTCGCAGGTCTTGCCGCCTGTGTTGTCATTGGCTTGATTATTGGTCAGTTATTAGGTGTTATCCTGTTATACGTTTTAGGAACTTTGTATTGGCAACTTTATCAGCTGTATCAGTTCCATAATTGGCTTCGCCACTCAGGTAAAGCGGCGCCACCGGAAACCAGTGGTATTTGGGGAGAAGTATTTGATGCTGTATACCGTTTGCAGAAGAAGCAACGCAAATCAAAACGCCGTATGCGCCAAGCATTAACGCGAATAGAAAGTTCTACCACCGCCTTAAAAGAAGGCGTCATTATGGCGGATAATCAAGGTAACCTCGAATGGTGGAACAACTCTGCGGCTCACTTTCTTGGACTCATGCGTCCCGTTGATCGCGGTCAAATAATTACGAATATTGTTCGAAACCCTGACTTCTTTCGCTACTTCAGCCAAAAACGTTTTGGCGAACCTTTGGTTATCAAATCACCAGCAAAAGAAGGCGTATACTTGGAAATACAAACCACGTTATACGATAAAAATGATCACTTAATCTTTGTCCGCGACGTGACTCGTTTACACCTTCTCGAACAAATGCGTAAAGACTTTGTCGCTAATGCTTCTCATGAATTAAAAACACCATTGACGGTGATCAAAGGCTACCTAGAAACCCTAGATATGTTCAAAGACAGTCTGCCGAAAAGCATGCAAAAAGGCATCATCAATATGTCTGAGCAGTCCGAGCGGATGGAACAACTCATCGAAGATCTTTTACTTTTGTCACGCTTAGAGAGTAATGACAAACGTGAAGAAAACCAATGGCATAATGTTGCGGATCTTATTCAAGCTATTACCAATACAACCGCACCGATTTTGACGGAAAAACACCAGCTTTCCATCATTATTCCCAACGAATCCCGCTTGTACGGCTCTTATAAAGAACTCTACAGTGCCTTCTCAAATCTTATTGTTAATGCCATCAAATACTCACCTGACGGCGGAGAAATCACCCTCAAATGGGAATCAAGTGAGTTTAATGGCGTTTTTTCAGTGAAAGACAACGGACTTGGTATCGACCCAAGATACATTCCTCGACTCACAGAACGCTTTTTCAGAGTGGATAAGGGGAGAGGCTCTAAAACCGGTGGCACAGGTCTTGGGTTAGCAATCGTGAAACACGTATTACTGCACCATGACGCCAAACTACAGATACGCAGTCAACCAGGCTTTGGCAGTACTTTCTCTTGCCACTTCCCAGCTAATCGTACTCGAAATGATACAATAACAGCCCTACTTCCTTCTCCCGCTCAAGATAACGTGGAAGAAGAGCAAAGCGCCAGCAATACTTCTGATGAATAAGTAACGAAAATAGTGCGTAAGGAACAAAACATAAAAAAAGGAAGCCTGAATGATCTGGCTTCCTTTTTTTATGTTTATGCAAAACGCTCACATTGTAATATTTCAGCGCTTTATAGGCTCTCAAACAATTGGCTAATAAAGGTTTCCTTTTCACTATCTTGATCGATCAAACTTAAGCCTACTGTCAAAAAAGCCGAATTGTGCTTTTTCTCCGTGGTAGCCACGGATTGGACATAATAGTTCAAACGATTCATCGCTCCTTTATGTTCTAGATCCAATACGGCCTGCCCCAATACTTGCGGCACAACATCATCACTTTTGATCAACATCATCACTTCAGCTTTGCTAAACTGAATAACCATACAACGAAACTGTTTACCTTCGAAACGCACCATAGTCGGGATTTTTACGTCCTTTACGGACACAACAGGCGGCGTATCAAGATTGGTAAACTTGGTGGCTTTTACTGGAGTGTTTTTACCTTCTCCCATTAATACACCTAAAGATGCCGAGCTAACACCACCAGGCCCACTGGATTCACGAGGCTTTTTCGAAGCCAATTTCCTTTCAAGGTTATGTTTTTTTGCGGCAGATATAACCTTACCAATCAGCTGTTCACTGGAAAAGGGTTTACCAAGGTAATCTGTGACACCAGATTTTACCGCTTCAACAACATGGCTTTTATCACCACGGCTGGTGATCATCACAAATGGCACATCTTCTTTCTTATACTTGGGCTGCTCTCGACACCACTTAAGCAGTTCAACACCTGTCATTTCAGGCATTTCCCAATCACAAAGCACCATATCAAATTGCGTTTTATTTAGCATTTGCTGGGCTTTTCGGCCATTCACTGCGTCTTCTATTTCCACCGCTGGGAACTGCTTACGCAATGTACGGCGAATCAAATCACGTGTAAAAGAAGCATCATCCACGACCAATATTTTTAACGACATCACAAGGTTCCATCTGTGCGATCTAACAAGGCAGAAAAGTCACCATGTTGCGATCTAAAAACCGAAATCCACAATAATGTAGCAGCGACTACAGCAATTGGCATAACGAATAAATTAAAGAAAGGAATCGTCAGACACACCATGACAATTCCACCAAAAGTCCAACATAACAAAGGCTTAGCTCGCAATGCCAGCCTCATATCATGGAACTTAACCTTATTATTATCAAAGGCATAATCCATATATTGCAGCGCCAACATCCAAGCTGAAAACAATAATAACAAGACTGGTGCGATCACATTAACAATAGGAATAAAAGACAATAACAACAGCAGAATAAAGCGCGGGACAAAGTACACTATTTTTTGCAGTTCTCTCTGTAAACTACGAATAATAATCGTCATAACAACACCCGTTGTCAGCTTTTCATCAAACACTCTGCCCGTTTCTTTTTCCTCTACTTTTTCTGCTAGAAATGCCATGAAAGGCGCAGCGAGAATATTAACCCCAACCGAAAAGCTATAAAACAAGAGCACGCTAATTACGGCGCCAAAAATCAAATAAAACAGCCAATTAAGAAAGGAAAGCCACTCAGGTAAATACCCCATAGCAGAGTCTATCAAGGTCTGAAAATAACTAAAGGCAACCATATACAATAAGCCAACCAAAACAAAATTAGCCAACAAAGGGGCCAATATAAACAGCCTTAAGTCTTTTGAAAAAACTAACGGAAACGCTTTTAAAAAAGCCCCCGCCGCTTTAAATGGGTGTGTTATCACGATGCCATATTACCTTTCTATCAAGTTTATCGAAGGGACACAGAATATCATGACGACTTTCACGGCTCCACAAAGCCTTTCAAATTGAAAGTTCACAAACGAAATCAATAGACTTTTCAAGCCTTCTCGTTAGCCACAAAGCCATTTCCACAGCTCTTTTATAAAGCTTACATTTATTAGACGCATGACCTGATACGCAATTTCGATTGTGACCTTTTGTAAATTGGTGAACTATGAAACCTTAAGACGAATACAAACCAGTGCTGGTAAGCGTCTGACTATAAAAATTGCACATAAAAGCTAACTAACAAGGGACATAATCAAAATGAAAAAGACATTACTCGCCAGTGCCATCATGGCCACTTCTCTTTTCGCTCTACAAGCCCAAGCGGCAGAAGTACCAGCTGGCGTAGAACTCGCCGCTAAACAAGAACTCGTTCGTGGCGGTGGTTCAGAGCCATCTACAATGGACCCTCAAAAAATGGAAGGCACACCAGCGTCTATTCGTTCAAAAGATCTTTTTGAAGGTTTGTATAACCAAGATGGTGACGGCAACCAGATTCCTGGTGTAGCAGAAAGCTACGATGTAAACGCAGATAACACACAATACACTTTCCACCTGCGTAAAGATGCGAAATGGTCTAATGGCGACCCAGTAACTGCTGAAGACTTTGTTTACGCTTTCACTCGTGCAGTTGATCCTAAATTGGCGTCTCCATACGCTTGGTTCATGGAAATTCCTGCGATTACTAATGCCTCCAAAATTATTGCCGGTGAAGCGGACCCTTCCACCCTCGGCGTTAAAGCACTAGACGACCATACCTTCCAAGTATCACTGGAGCGCCCAGTACCTTACTTTGTGAAAATGACATCTCACCAAACTATGTTCCCAGTGCCGAAAAAAGTAGTTGAGAAATGGGGCGATGATTGGACCAAACCTGAGCATATGGTGTCTAACGGTGCTTACAAAATGGACGAATGGGTCGTCAACGAAAAAATGGTCTTCACACGTAACAAGCATTACTGGAATGATGCAAAAACCATCATCAATAAGGTAACTTACCTACCGATTGAATCTCCTAACGCCGAGTTGAAACGTTTCCAAGCGGGTCAAATGGACCTTAGCTATGAACTTCCGAATGACCATTACAAGCAGCTAATGCGCGACATCCCAGATGAAGTTGTGGTAACACCGAAACTAGGTACTTATTACTATCAATACAATTTAACCAAAGCGCCATACGATGACGTGCGTGTTCGTAAAGCCTTGTCTTACGCTATCGATCGTGACGTGATCACCAAATTCGTCACAGGCACGGGTGAGATTCCGGCTTACTCATTCACACCTGAAGTCGTAAACGACTTCTCTCCGGCCACACCTGAATATGCGACCTGGACACAAAAAGAGCGTAATGAAAAAGCCAAAAAATTATTAGAAGAAGCAGGATTTACGAAAAGTAATCCTTTGTCATTTAGCTTGCTTTACAACACCAATGAAAACCACAAGAAAATCGCCATTGCAATTGCCTCTATGTGGAAAAAAACCTTGGGCGTTAACGTAACGCTAGAAAACCAAGAGTGGAAAACCTACCTAGAGTCTAAAAAACATCAACAATTTGATGTGGCTCGTGCTGGTTGGATCGGTGACTATAACGAAGCCTCTACTATGCTAGACCTTCTAACCACGACTCACGGCAATAACGACGGTAAATACAGCAACACTGAGTACGACAAGCTATTGCATGATGCTCGTACCATGCAGCACCCTGCTGAGAACTACAACAAAGCAGAAGAAATCGCCATTGAACAAGACATGGCGGTGGCTCCTATTTACCAATACACAGAAAAACGCTTAGTAAAAAGCTACTTAGGCGGTTACATGCCTAACCCAGAAGACAACGTTTATGTGCGTGATATGTACATCATCAAACACTAATACGCTGTTTTAAAGTAGACACGACTTTGTGTTAACTCCATGCCCAGCGCTTGCGCTGGGCATTTCTTGAATACAACAGGTTCCTAGTTTTAGCCGTTATATACAACGTCTAATCCGGTAATTTATATGCTGACATTTATTTCAAAGCGCCTTTTAGAAGCCATCCCAACCTTGCTGATTTTGATCACGGTTTCTTTTTTCTTAATGCATTCTGCTCCAGGTAGCCCATTTACCAGTGAGCGCGCTCTTCCTCCTGAAGTCTTGGCGAACATCAACGCTAAGTATCACCTTGATGAGCCAGTTATTAACCAATACTTTTACTATCTTGGCGGTTTGTTACAAGGCGATCTTGGGCCTTCTTTTCGCTATAAAGATTTCACCATTAATGAGTTGATTGGGCAGAGTTTTCCTGTCTCTGCTGAAATTGGCATTTGGTCTTTTCTTGTCGCCCTGCTCATTGGTGTTGGTTGTGGCGTTATTGCAGCACTGCGCCAAAATTCATGGTTGGATTACAGTGTCATGGGGTTTGCGAACCTTGGTATTGTGCTACCAAACTTTGTTTTAGCTCCATTGTGTATCCTATTTTTCTCCATTTATAACCATTGGTTACCGCCAGGTGGCTGGAACGGTGGCGCTTGGCCCTATTTGGTGATGCCCGTTATTGCAATGTCCACCAGCTACATTGCACAAATTGCTCGTATTACCCGCGGTAGTATGATTGAAACCATGCATTCCAACTTTATTCGTACAGCACGAGCCAAAGGTTTACCAAAATACCGTATTATTTTTCAGCATGCTTTACGTCCAGCCATGTTGCCAGTTGTTTCTTATCTTGGGCCCGCGTTCGTCGGCATTGTTACTGGATCAGTAATCGTCGATGTGTACTTTGGTACGGGTGGTATTGGTCAGCACTTCATTAACGGTGCCTTGAATCGTGACTACTCCATGGTCATGGGTGTCACCATTTTGATTGGTACATTAACGATTCTATTCAATGCCATCGTTGATATTTTATACGCTGTTATTGATCCGAAAATTCGCTACTAAGGCCTCGCTATTATGATTACTACAAAAGACAAAACTCAGGCCGTCGAACAGTTCGCCGAAAAAGTGGTCGAAGTCGAAGGCCGCAGTTTATGGCAAGACGCACGCCGTCGCTTTTTTTCAAACCATGCGGCCGTTACCAGCTTAGTGATTCTCGCACTAATCGCCGCTATTGCTTTACTAGGGCCGCTTTTCAGCCAATGGAATTACGATGATATTGACTGGGAAGCACTGTCAGACATCTCTGTATTAGGTCGACCTAACATTGAAAACGGCCACTACTTTGGTACAGATACGCTAGGTCGCGACATTTTTGTGCGTACTATGCAGGGCGGTCAAATTTCCCTATTGGTCGGCATCATGGGCAGTTTCGTGGCAATTGTCATTGGTACGCTTTACGGCGCCGCATCAGGTTACATTGGTGGACGCGTTGACAGTGTGATGATGCGTTTCTTGGAGATTTTGAACTCTTTCCCTTTCATGTTCTTTGTGATCATTTTGATGACGTTATTTGGTCGTCATATTTTCTTGATCTTCGTCGCCATCGGTGCCATTTCATGGCTCGACATGGCAAGGATTGTTCGGGGTCAAACCTTGAGCCTGAAAAACAAAGAATACATCGAGGCGGCATACGCTTGTGGGGTATCGACACCCAAAATTATCTTGCGTCACATTGTGCCAAACGTACTAGGTATTGTTATTGTTTACGCCACCCTATTGGTACCGAATATGATCTTGTTAGAGTCCTTCATCAGTTTCCTAGGACTGGGTGTACAAGAACCCATGACCAGCTGGGGCGCGTTAATTTCTGAAGGCGCTCAAAACATGGAGATTGCCATTTGGCAATTGGCTTGGCCTCTTGGTTTCTTAGTTGTGACTTTATTTTGTTTTAACTTCCTCGGCGATGGCTTACGCGATGCGCTTGATCCAAAAGACCGCTAAGGAGACTTTATGAGCTTATCTAATTCAAAAAATTTGCTAGAAGTTAACAACTTACGCGTTAACTTCAAAACACCAGACGGTCTTGTGACGGCAGTGAATGATCTGAACTTCAGCTTGGCGCAAGGCGAAACCCTTGGCATTGTTGGTGAATCGGGTTCAGGTAAAAGCCAAACGGCATTTGCGCTTATGGGCTTGTTGGCTGGAAACGGAGTTATTGAAGGCGAAGCACGTTTTAATGAGCAAAACATTCTGACCTTGAATGAAAAAGCCATGAACCGCATCCGTTCCAAAGAAATTGCGATGATTTTCCAAGATCCAATGACCTCATTGAATCCTTATATGAAAGTCGGCAAGCAGTTGATGGAAGTCTTGATGCTGCATAAGGGTATGAGCAAAGCCGAGGCATTTGAAGCCTCCGTCAAAATGCTTGATGCCGTGAAGATGCCAGAAGCACGCAAACGCATGAACATGTACCCACATGAATTTTCTGGTGGTATGAGACAGCGTGTGATGATCGCTATGGCCTTGTTGTGCCAACCGAAACTCTTGATTGCAGACGAGCCGACTACCGCCCTAGACGTGACGGTACAAGCTCAGATTCTCACCTTACTGAACGAGTTAAAAGACGACTTCAATACCTCCATCATCATGATTACCCATGACTTAGGTGTGGTCGCCGGTTTGTGTGACAAGGTGCTGGTCATGTATGGCGGACAAACCATGGAATACGGCACAGCCGAAGACGTGTTTTACCGTCCTACGCATCCGTATACACAAGGTTTGTTGAAAGCCATTCCTCGTCTCGATGCCAATGACGACAAGTTATCCACTATCCCTGGAAACCCACCTAACTTGCTACACATGCCATCAGGCTGTCCTTTCCAAGCTCGTTGTGAGTTTGCTAAAGATCGCTGTGGTGAAAGCATGCCACCGCTTGAAGAATATGCACCGGGCCAACTACGAGCTTGTCATAAATCCGTTGATGGATGGGTCGCCTAATGAACACTGCTAACAACATTTTAATGGAAGTGAATAACCTAAAAGTTCACTTCAATATCAAATCCGACAATGCTTGGCCATGGGAAAAAGGTCACGCTCTTAAAGCCGTGGATGGCGTTGACTTAACCATTTACGCCGGCGAAACGCTGGGGGTTGTTGGTGAATCAGGGTGTGGTAAATCTACACTAGCTCGTGCGCTATTGCGTCTTGTCCCTATCACCGAAGGCAATGTGGTTTGGCTTGGGCAAGATCTAACGGATTTAGACAAAAAGCAAATGCGTGATAAACGCCAAGAGCTGCAAATGATCTTTCAAGATCCTTTGGCCTCACTTGATCCTCGTATGACTGTAGGCGATATCATCGCTGAGCCATTAAGAACCTTCCGCCCAGAGCTATCAAAAGCCGAAGTGAAGGCCGAGGTTCGCACTATGATGGATCGCGTGGGATTATTGCCTAACGTGATTAACCGCTACCCTCATGAGTTCTCTGGTGGCCAGTGTCAGCGTATCGGCATTGCTCGCGCCTTGATCCTTAAACCCAAATTAGTGGTGTGTGACGAGCCTGTGTCGGCTCTGGATGTGTCGATTCAAGCACAGGTTGTTAATCTGCTAAAAGAACTACAAGCGGAAATGGGCTTGTCTTTGGTGTTCATCGCTCACGATTTGAGTGTGGTAAAACACATTTCAGATCGCGTCTTGGTGATGTACTTGGGCAATGCGGTCGAGTTAGCCAGTAAACGCGCCCTGTACGAAAACCCTCAGCACCCATATACCAAAGCCTTGTTGTCTGCGGTTCCCGTACCCGATCCAAAAATTGAACGTGGCAAAAAAGTTCAGCTTTTAACGGGAGACTTGCCATCGCCAATCAGTCCGCCATCTGGTTGCGTTTTCCGCACTCGCTGCCCTCATGCTAATGAAGGCTGCGCACAGCAAAAACCGACCTTACAAGTCCTCTCTAGTGAGCACCAAGCCGCTTGTTCACGTTTGGCCGATATCGTATAGGTCTTTAAAATACGGCAATAAGTGATAACGCCGCTTTAAGTCACTCTTTTCTAAGAGTTCTTAAAGCGGCTTATTTGTATCCGAAATAGCTATTCTTTCTCATCAAACCTAGTATTCATCACACAAACCTGCCTTTTTTGTCTATCATAGTAAAAATCTGTCGAGTCACTGAGTTAAGGCAAGTATCTATGCAATTACTCTATCCATTTCTTTTGCTATTTTTCGGTCTCTTTTCTGCCGCTACTCATGCGGCAGAGACACCTAAAGGAAAAGTCATCCTCACCGTCTCTGGTGCAATTAACACACAAAATTCTAAGCAAGGTATGATGTTTGATTTAGACATGCTGCAAAACCTACCACAACATACCATTAGAACGCACAACCCTTGGACAAAAGGGACTCATGAATATCAAGGTTTTTCCGCCATTGACCTATTAAAACGCTTGCATAGCAAAGGCACACATTTACAGGTCACCGCGCTTAATGAATATATGACAGAGATTCCTGTTAGTGACTTTGTCGATAATGGCGCTATTTTGGCCATCAAAATTGATGGCAAGCCGATAAGCGTAAGAAACCTCGGTCCCATTATGGTGATCTACCCATTTGACGAACGTAAAGAGCTAAAGTCTGAGATGTTTTATGGTCGTTCTATTTGGCAAATAAGCCGTATTAAATCCATTATAAAAACGGAGTAAATATGGAGCACTTATTTCAGGGTAAAACCTTGTTAGATAAGCTAAAACAATGGGTGTTATATGGTTTCATCGCCTTTATTATTGCCATAACTATTGCCGTATTTAGTATTATTACTTACACCAATGACAGTGCAAAAAATAATGACCGCCGAGTATTTGAAAGTTCGTTATGGAATGCCTTGCAGTTACAAGTACAGTCTTATCGTTTTTTTAATTATCTAGTCGAGTTAGACGACAGCGATTACCCGTTAAATGGCGAAGCATTCTTTGAATATGATCTCTTAATGAGCCGCGTCGATTTACTTAGAGAAGGCGCGGTAGCCTCGCTTATTAGAAACTTCGAAGGCGGGCGTACAACAAGATTACTGAACATTATCAATGGTGAACTAGAGCTGCTTAGCTTTAATTTATCCAAACTGGAAAGTGGTGACCAAAGTTATTTGCCGGACTCTATTGATCGTATTAAACACGTAGAAAGCCAAATCAATGAGTTTGTCACTTTGGTAAATAAGGGCAGTAATGAATATATCAGCAACCAGCACCAGTCTTTACAAGAAAACCTTAGGAATATCCAATTACTCTCAATCGCACTTTTGGTGTGTTTGTTGTTTTTCTGCTTCTTCGCTTTCAATGGAATCGCAGACCTAAGGCGCGCCTTTAAACGTAATGAAGAGCTTAGCAACTCGATTAAAACGGCTTATGATGACAAATCTCATATGCTTTCTTTTATTGCACAAGAAATACGCTCTCCTCTTAATGCCATTCTTGGTACAACCAAAACCCTTAATACCACCGAGTCTAAAACGGATATCGAAGCACTTTCTAAACATATAGAAGAATCTGGCAATCAGTTACTACAAACTATTGAGATGCTATCAGACCTATCTTTAATCGACGCCGACAAGCTGACCCTGATACCCACAACACAACATTTACAAAGCAATATCCACGATTATATTGCTTTATTTGAGTCTCAAATGGCTCGAAAAAATCTACAAAGCATTGTCTATATCGACCCTCTTTTACCCGACTATATCAATATAGATTTCACCAGACTTAAAGAGATTATTATCGCTCTGATTCAAAATGCCATTACTCACACCTCTTCGGGCAGCATTAGCCTTCAAATCAGGCCATCTTCATTAATCGCTTTGCCTGAGCCGCTACCGTCCGATATCAAAAGTGCTCGCATGCTACAAATAGCCGTAAAAGACACAGGGATAGGAATGTCTAGCACATTACAGAAGCACTTAAGAATCAACCCATCTTTACCCTCACAACAAGAAGGACCGCTGCCAAGCAAAGTAGGATTGAGCTTGGCGCTATGCCACAAATTGGTTTACCTAATGCAAGGAGAAATGCACTTTTCATGTGCGTCTGACACTGGCTGCGAGTTTTGGGTAGATATTCCCTTTTACATACCAATCACAGATTCACTCGAAGAAAACAACACTTTTCTCTGTCCAGATGGAACCCAAGCTTTGATTATCGAAACAGACGCTCAACTAGCAAATATTATTAGCCTGCAGTTAGCCGCACTCAATATCAAAGCGACAATCTCAAAAGAAGGTAGCTTTTTTAGCAACAAGGATTATGATTTAGTCATTCTAGGCAACACCTCCCGCTTTGAACGTGAAGGGCATGATGCCATCATTCAATGGCAAGCTAAGTTCTGTCCAATACTGGGTTATCATGCTGAAGCCGTAGACAAGCCAACCTACAAGATCATAAAACTGACTTTCCCATTGACCCAAAATCAGCTTTCACATCACATTAAGACACTATTCACCGAACAAAAAGCGTCTTCTCTAAAGGTTAATAATAATGATTGATAAAAACCATTTGAATTCTCTAAGCGAATTACTAGGAAGAGACACAGTAAACCAAATACGGTTGGAATATGTGGAAGATAGCTTCGAAAAATTAACCTTGCTACAACAAGCGTGGCAAGACAAAAACTATCCAGAGCTTGCTCATATCAGCCACTCACTTAAATCGGCTAGTTTAAATATGGCTATGCAACTCTTTGCAGAACAATGCCAGAAAATTGAAAAAGCCGCTTCTCAACATAGCGATCAAGATTTACAAGATATCATTGAAAAACTGCCCGCCATTCGCCAAGCGTCGTTAGAAGAACTTGAAATATACTTCTCATCTTAAATGACGTTATCAAGAAGCCATCTAATACGTCTGTTTAACGGGCAAAAAACCTTACGGTTAGATTGACCAAGTCATGTCAGTGGCATTAATAAAAGTAGTCACAAAGGACTCTAAGCCAGCTTGGTCCATCGCAGAAAAACGGCCAACCTTTGGACTGTCCATATCAAATACTGCGATTAGCTGGCCATCAACCACAACGGGAATAACCACTTCACTTGCCGAGGCGGCATCACAAGCAATATGACCATCAAACGCATGCACATCTTCAATACGTTGCGTTTGCAAGGTCGCTGCGGCGGCGCCACACACACCACGGCCAAATGGAATTCGAGTGCAAGCCACCTTACCCACATAAGGCCCAAGCACCAGCTCTTCACCGCGCACAAAATAAAAGCCAGACCAATTCAAATCGGCCACGGTTTGCATGACAAACGCTGAGAACTGTGCCGCGTTACAAATAAAATCACGTTCGTCGCTGAGCAATGCCGCTAACTGCGAGTTGAGTGCTTGATAAGACTCTTCAAGAGAGCCAGCCGAATGAGTGTCTATGGTAAACATCAGATATCCCGCCGATAAAACAAAACGGGATGATAGCAAAGAGAAAAGACCGACAGGAAAAATAATTGAGAAAATCAGTCTTCAGGCAAGTAAATAGGCCCAAAGACTGATAAACCTTGCCTTTATTTTTTACTCACTTCAACAGCAAGATCATTTACATTCACATGACGCACATCCACACCTTTCACCATAAAGATCAAATGCTGACAGGTGTGACGAGCATGGTCGCCAATACGCTCCAAAGAACGTAATACCCAAATCACATTGATCACACGAGAAATGCTGCGTGGATCTTCCATCATGTAAGTCACTAAGGAGCGCATCGCCGTATTGTATTCTTGATCCACCGTACGATCTTGTTTCGCCACTTTAATCGCCGCATCAATGTCTAAACGAGCATAAGCATCTAACGAGTCATGGATCATTCTAGATACCATTTGGCCAATACGATTAATCTCTACATAACCACGAGGAGACTCGCCTTCATTGATCAAATTCAGCGTCAGGTTAGCAATTTTCTTCGCCTCATCTCCCATTCGCTCAAGCTCACTGACCGCTTTACTGATCGACAGAATCATACGCAAATCCGACGCCGCTGGTTGGCGTTTTGCTAAAATGCGACGACACTCTTCATCAATCAAACCATCTAACTTATTGACTGTAGAGTCTTGATTTTTTACATCTTCCGCCAAAGAACCGTTCGCGTCTAATAAGGCTTGTACTGCGTCTTGAACTTGATTTTCAACCACTCCACCCATGGTCAAAAAGTGTTGGCGAAGCAGTTCCAGCTCGTTGTTAAACTGCTGAGAAATATGATCTGTTGTTAATTCTTTCATAATGCGTCCTCCGCCTAGCCGTAGCGGCCCGTTATGTAGTCTTCTGTTTGTTGTTTGCTTGGGTTAGTGAACAAGGTGTTGGTATCACCAAACTCAATCAAATCCCCCATATACATGAACGCAGTGTAATCAGAAACTCGCGCCGCTTGCTGCATATTGTGAGTCACAATTGCGATAGTGAACTCATTTTTCAGTTCATGGATCAATTCCTCAATCTTCAAGGTTGAAATAGGATCCAATGCCGAAGCAGGCTCATCCAACAATAGCACTTCTGGTTTTACCGCCACCGTACGGGCAATTACTAAGCGTTGTTGCTGACCACCAGACATGCCCAATGCACTCTCGTGTAGACGATCTTTCACTTCGTCCCACAACGCCGCTGAGCGTAGAGCCCACTCGACAGTTTCATCAAGCAAACGTTTTTTATTAATGCCTTGAATACGAAGGCCATACGCCACGTTTTCATAAATACTTTTTGGAAAAGGGTTTGGCTTTTGAAACACCATACCGACTCGACGACGTAGCTCAGCCACATCCGTGCCTTTTTCATAAATATTTTGATTATGCAGATTAATTTGACCCGTAATACGACAGGAATCGACCAAATCATTCATACGATTAAAACAACGTAAAAGCGTCGATTTACCACAACCAGAAGGCCCGATAAACGCGGTCACCTTTTTCTCTGGGATAGTCATGTTCACGCCTTTCAGTGCTTCTTTTTCACCATAATACAGGTGCAAATCGTTTACAGATAGGCAAACGGTTTCATCTTCAATGCGCAACGCCTGTTGGCTACGCTGCATTGCTGAAATATCAATTGAGTGTGTTTTAACGTCGCTCATAATAATCTCTTCTCCGCCGCTTACATTTCCAGCGATTTGTATTTTTCACGTAAATGATTTCGGATGGTTACGGCTGTTAAATTTAACAAAGCAATAACAATCACAAGCAATAAGGCTGTTGCGTACACAAGAGGTCGCGCCGCCTCCACGTTTGGACTTTGGAAACCAACGTCGTAAATATGGAAACCTAAATGCATGAATTTTTGATCTAAATGGATATACGGGTAATTTCCATCCAAAGGCAAAGATGGCGCCAGTTTCACCACACCCACCAACATCAACGGTGCCACTTCACCCGCGGCACGAGCCACAGCCAGAATGACCCCAGTCATAATCGCAGGACTGGCCATTGGTAATACGACTCGCCATAAGGTTTCCGCTTTCGTAGCGCCCAGAGCCAAACTGCCTTCACGAACGTTACGAGGAATACGTGACAAGCCTTCTTCCGTCGCCACAATCACTACCGGCACCGTCAATAACGCGAGCGTGATAGAGGCCCACATCAAGCCACCCGTACCAAAAGTCGGTGATGGCAAAGCTTCCGGGAAGAACGCTTGGTCAATGCCAGAACCTAGGAAATAAATAAAGAAGCCAAGACCAAACACACCGTAAACGATGGAAGGCACACCCGCTAAGTTGTTTACCGCGATGCGAATCGTACGAGTCACCCAACCTTGAGAAGCATATTCACGTAGATACACCGCAGCCACCACACCAAATGGCGTAACCAACACTGTCATCAATAGCACCATCATGACCGTACCAAAAATGGCTGGGAACACACCGCCTTCTGTGTTGGCTTCACGGGGATCATCAGATAAGAATTCCCATACTTTAGTAAAGTAAAAGCCCAACTTCTGAGGTATTCCCATCGCATTAGCACGATAAGCATGAACGATTTTCGCTACTGGCATCTCATGCTCAGAACCATCCATCACTTGTACGACAAAGGTATCTCGGTTGATTTTCGCATACAGGTCGATCAAGCTTTGTTGTAGACCCTTGTACTCTTCATCATATTGACTGCGCTCTGCCGCCAAATCCGCTTCTGCCGCAGGAGTCAGTTTACCTTCTAACTCTAAACGACGTTGCTTAAGGCGAATACGCTCCAGTGCGTAGTTGATCTTACCAATGTCTTTTTTCTCAATCTCATGGATCTGATCGAAGATAACCGTTGCGCGCTCAATACTTTTTTCAAACGTATTCCAGGTTGCCATGGCGGAGTCTGTTGGCGTCAGATCCTTAGTTTCAGAGACGACTTTGCCACTCTCTTTCACCGCTTTTAGGTAACCATATAAATTACCCCATTCACGACGTTCAGCCGTAAACAGCATGTCTGGACGTTTAACATCAGTTAAATATTCATCGATCACCCAACGAAAATCGGAACCGTAGACATCACGGTTACCGGTTTTCATCAGCGTACGTTCCATCAGCTTATGACGATCAGGGATATCAATCCCCGCTTCACGCAATTGCGCCGCGGGCACTTCCACACTCTCGACACGCTCTGCAACAATGTTATAGCCCTTCTCACCAGGTAAAGCATAATGAGCTTCTACCACATCTGCAGGCCAAAAATGCCCTAACCCACGCACCGCAATAAGCAGCAACAAGCCTAAAACCATGATGACAGAAATCGCCACCGCGCCGGCATTTAACCACACCCATGGATCACCAGATTTAACCCATTCGGATACGGATTTTTTCTTCATTTTCATTTGAGTACTCATTATAACGACCCGTATTTTTTGCGTAGGTGCTGACGCACGGTTTCAGCGATTGTGTTCACCACGAACGTGAAGATGAAGAGCACAAACGCCGCCAAGAACAAGATACGATAGTGAGAGCTACCCACTTCAGATTCCGGCACTTCCACCGCCAAGTTGGCGGCCAGTGTGCGCATACCTTCGAAGATATTGAAATCCATGATTGGCGTGTTACCTGTCGCCATCAACACGATCATGGTTTCACCGACGGCACGGCCCATACCAATCATCACGGCAGAGAAAATACCAGGACTCGCCGTTGGTAAAACCACACGGGTCATGGTTTGCCAATAAGTTGCCCCCAAAGCTAATGAGCCTTGCGTTAACGCTTTTGGCACACTAAAAATAGCATCTTCAGTAATGGAGAAAATCGTCGGGATAACCGCAAAGCCCATGGCAAATCCCACCACCAGCGCATTTCGTTGGTCAAAGGTGATACCAAGATCATGGGTAATCCAGCCGCGAATGTTGCCATCAAAAAAGTTCAACTCAATGATTGGGCTCATCGCCAAACAGAACCAAGCAAGGAAGACGATGACAGGAATCAGCAACAATGGCTGCCAACCTTCTGGCACCAACCAACGAATTTGCTGTGGCAAACGAGACCAAGTATAAGCAAATAAAAGAATCCCCACCGGTAGGACGACAAAGACACTAAAGGTCGCGGCTAGGTTTTCCTCTAGGAAAGGCGCAAAGAACAAACCCGCTAAGAAGCCCAAAATTACAGTAGGTAAGGCCTCCATCAGTTCGATAACAGGTTTGATTTTGCGGCGTAGCGCTGGTGCCATGAAGTAAGCCGTATAAATCGCTCCACAAATGGCCAAAGGCACCGCCATCAACATGGCATAGAATGCCGCTTTAATAGTACCAAACGCCAATGGCATCAAGCTGTATTTTGGCTCGAAGTCGTTGTTAGCTGCCGAAGACTGCCAAGTATAGGTTGGCTCTTGATAACCTTCGTACCACACTTTGCCCCATAAAGAAGACCAAGACACTTCTGGATGCTCATTATCGACATGAAAGAAATGCAAGCCTTTATCGTCTTCTAACAACAAACCATTCGCACGCGGTGCAAAACTGATTAAGCGAGCATTATCGTCACTCAATTTTTCGTCCAGTACTTGGCGTGTAGACGTGGCATTATAAATCGCTACTAAGCCACGCTCATCCAAGGTAGCAAAGCCCTTACGGCGTTGCTCCATCGCCATATCGACAATCGCGACAGGCTGCTTCACGTCACGTATGAAGGTCAACTTTTCTTCATTGGTTTTGTCATCACGAACGTTAAACCATTGACTCACTCGGCCAGTAGAATCCGCCACCATGATAGACGACTTACCTAATAAATACGTCATTGAAACCAGCTTGGTGTTGGCGTCTTTGAACAAAGGTATTTCATCTTTTAACTGGATATTATCGAAATCTCGTAAATCGAATTCACTCAATTCCCCAGAGCGGGTTGCCACATAAAGGTAACGTTGGTCACCGCTAAGCAGCATACTAGCCACGTCAGGAACAAATGGCAGAGGCTCACTTTGCTCACTCAATTCAACTTCATCCGTGATAAAGTTCACATCTTTGGTGACTTTGGTAATGGCGCTTTTTTGCTCGCCAATCGCCGCCATAGTAAGACTGTCACTACCATCGCGAAGTGCTAACTTTTGAATTGAAAAGTCAGCGACGTCAATTGGCTCTTCACCATATGGATATTCTACAACTGGTGTGATTTTACGCTTGCCATCAGGATAGGACGTTTTGTAGGCATGCTTAACAATCAGTGCCTTGCCGTCTTCGTAACCAAATGCCATTAAATGACTGGTATCCGATTCCACAGCAAACGCGGTCACTTTCTCAGTACGAGGATTTTTTACCGTGTTGATGACATGACCATCGGCAACAGAGAAGAAGACAATACTGCCATTGCTTGCCACTCGCATGCCGACTTCAGCTTGTTCTTCTGTCGTTAAGTAGAGACTGTCGCCTTGATCCTGCGCAGGCAATGAATAGCTTGCCTCCAGATCAACACTGGCGCTAGAAAACAATGGCGCCACTTCATACAGTAAATAGAAGCAAATTAGAAGTACAGCCAGTATGACACTGCTACCTCCAACGGCAATACCCATCCCAGCCATACGGTCTTTCAGGGCGCGAATTTTTCGATGACGCTTTAAAGCTGGCGTATTGAAATCCAGTTCAGGCATCTGATGGTCAGTTGATTTAGTCATCCGCTTTCATCTTTGTTGTGTGACGTTTTTATGTGACAGTAGTGTGACACCCATATATGACAGTAGTGTGACAGGCTACGAAACAAAGAAAATAGGAGAGCATTTCGGCCCTCCTATTTTAAGTATCTCATTCGTAGCTCACTACAGCGTTACTTAGTTAATACCTAAATCTTTCAAGTATTTAGTAGCCACTTTAGCTGGTAGAGGAACGTAGCCATCTTTTACAACAACCTGTTGGCCCATTTTAGACAGAACCATTTTTATGAATTCACGTTGTAGTGGTGCAAGCGGCTTATTAGGCGCTTTGTTTACGTAAACGTATAGGAAGCGAGACAATGGGTATTTACCTGTTGCCGCGTTTTCAACCGTTGCATCGATGAATTTACCACCTTCTTTCTTGGTCAAAGGTACAGCACGTACAGAAGAGGTTTTGTAACCGATACCAGAGTAACCAATACCGTTAAGAGAAGTAGAAACAGACTGAACAACAGAAGCCGATCCTGGTTGCTCGTTTACACTGTTTTTGTAGTCACCTTTGAAAAGTGCGTGCTCTTTAAAGTAACCGTAAGTGCCAGACACAGAGTTACGACCAAACAATTGAATGTCACGGTTCGCCCAAGCGCCAGTCAAACCTGCTTTACCCCAAGTCGTGATGTCTTCTTTATGACCACCTTTACGAGTAGAAGAGAAAATCGCATCGACTTCAGGAAGAGACAAACCTTTGATTGGGTTATCTTTGTGTACAAAAACCGCTAGAGCATCGATCGCCACTGGAATAGCGGTTGGCTTGTAACCGTATTTTTTCTCAAACGCAGCCACTTCTTTGTCTTTCATCATACGAGACATAGGACCGAAGTTAGACGTACCTTCTGTCAACGCTGGTGGCGCAGTAGAAGAACCAGCTGCTTGAATTTGAATGTTTACATTTGGGTATAAACGTTTGAAATCTTCCGCCCACAATGTCATTAGATTTGCTAGGGTGTCAGAGCCAACACTTGAAATATTGCCAGAAACGCCACTTGCTTTGCTGTAAGACATCAAATTTGAATCAACATCTGCAAAAGCGTTAACAGAAACGCCTACTGCCGCTGTCATCGCTAAACCTGCAACTAGTTTTTTCATCACATAAACCTCAGTGGTTGTAGTCAAATATTTATGAGCAACTGCCCATAGCTCGTTCGATGTTTTGTACTATAGAAAAGTTATGTGACAAAAATGTTAAACAATGAAATATTTCAAAAAAATTTTATTCCGCTTTACCAAAGCCAACAGATTCGCGGCCTAGAATGGCAACCCACCTCTTCTCATTCTGTATTTTCCTTTTTCATACCAAAAAAGCCGCTTAATTACCGTTAAATCACCTCTAACTTGCCTTTCATATCATCTGAAATATTCCCAAGCACTGTGTTATCCAATAGACTAACTGTCCGGATTTTCTGGGCTAAAGTCCGATTATAATGATTAAAAACTGTGGGTATTTTAATGTTAAACAAATTGGTCAGTTCAGCTGAGGCGATTTCTCACTATATGGGAAGATGCGTTGCTTGGCTTACATTAGCGATGATGCTACTTACCTGTCTCATCGTACTTTTGCGTTATGGCTTCGATATTGGTGCGATTGCGTTACAAGAATCCGTGCTTTATATGCACGCCATCGTCTTTATGTTGGGGGCAGCCTATACCTTTAAAGATGACGAACACGTTCGCGTTGATGTTTTTTACCGTGACTTCTCTGTCACCAAAAAAGCGTGGGTAAACATCATTGGCGGCCTTTTCTTCCTATTGCCATTCACCATTTACACTGCGTATTTGAGTTTAGATTATGTGAGTGCTTCTTGGCGCGTCTTAGAAACCTCTCCTGAACCTGGCGGCCTACCTTTTGTGTACCTGCTAAAAACGCTTATTCCTATCATGATGGTCAGTATGATCATTCAAGGTACGGCTGATATTTTGAAAAATATTGGTGTAGTCACAGCAGCACGAACCGCAAAAGGACAAAACTAATGGCTGAATTTATTCCTTTATGGCTCTTTGCCGGTGTGTGTATTTGCCTACTATTCGGTTACCCAGTCGCCTTCTCTCTGGGTGGCACAGCGCTTATCTTTGCTGCTGTGGGCTCTATGTTTGGTACCTTTGATAGCGTTTTCCTTGAAGCGCTACCAAACCGCTTATTTGGGATTATTGGCAACGAAACACTCATCGCTGTTCCGCTTTTTGTCCTAATGGGCGTTTTGCTCGAAAAGTCAAAGTTAGCGGAAAAGCTACTTGATTCCATGGCCATGTTGTTTGGTACTTTGCGTGGTGGTTTGGGTATTTCGGTTATTTTGGTCGGTATGTTACTGGCTGCCAGCACCGGTATTGTCGGCGCAACGGTAGTGACTATGGGGATGATCTCCTTACCAACCATGTTACGCCGCGGTTACGATCCCTCTTTAGCGGCAGGGACGATTTGTGCCACGGGTACGCTAGGTCAAATCATTCCACCCTCCATTGCCTTGGTTTTATTAGGCGACGTGATGTCCAATGCGTACCAAAAAGCGCAATTGGAAATGGGAATTTTCTCACCTAAAACCATCTCTGTGGGCGACCTGTTTGTTGGTGCCTTGATCCCCGGTTTGATTTTGGTTGGTCTGTATATTCTTTACGTCATCATGGTCGCATGGTTACAACCTCATAAAGCACCAGCGGTTCCTCGTGACGAATTACGCAATGGCTCAACAGAATCATTAGCCGTTCAACTCTTTAAAGGCTTGGTGCCACCTTTGGTGCTGATCTTTGCTGTGTTGGGGTCCATTCTTAGTGGTATTGCGACGCCAACCGAAGCCGCTGGTGTGGGAGCGTTAGGCGCCGCACTACTGGCATTAGGCAGTGGTAAGCTCAGCTTGGCAACCTTAAAAGATGCCGTCTATTCGACCACAAAAGTCACCTGTATGGTGTTCATGATCTTGATCGGTGCCTCCTTATTTTCTTTGGTGTTCCGAGGATTTGGCGGTGAAGAATTAATCCAAGATTTCTTCTCTCAACTTCCTGGTGGCGTTGTTGGCGCGATGATCGTCGTCATGTTGCTAATGTTCTTCCTTGGCTTCATCCTAGACTTCATCGAAATCACCTTTGTAGTGGTACCGATTGTTGCCCCTGTTCTGCTGGCTATGGGTTTAGACCCTGTATGGTTAGGTATTATGATGGCGATTAACCTACAGACCTCCTTCCTAACGCCACCGTTTGGCTTTGCTTTGTTCTATCTGCGTGGCGTTGCGCCACCAGAGCTAAAAACCCAAGCGATATACAAAGGGGTGATTCCGTTTATATTAATACAAGTGTTTGTACTAATAATGTTGTCTATCTGGCCAGACCTAGTCACTTGGCTGCCAGAACAAGTCTACGCTGACTAGCCCATTTAGGAGCTCAAAATGAAAGCAATGCAAATGACAAATTATGGTCCAGCCAGCGATTTATCGCTGGTTGATGCGAAGAAACCCAGCATTAACGAAGAGCAGATATTGGTTCAAGTTGGTGCTGCTGGCGTCAACCCAGTGGACACCTATATCCGCTCGGGTACCAACAACTATTCCGCTACTTTCCCTCATACTCCAGGATCGGATGGCGCGGGTACGATTGTTGAATTGGGAGCGAATGTCACAGGGTTCGAAGTGGGACAGCGAGTCTACTTTAGCCGTAACCTAACCGGTTCTTCCGCTGAGTTTGCCGCTTGCGCAGCGACTCACACTTACCCATTGGCCGATGCGTTGTCTTTCGAAGAAGGCGCTTGCCTTGGTATTCCTTACACCACAGCTCACCGCGCCTTGTTTGGCCGCGCCAATGGCAAAGCTGGCGATAAAGTCTTAGTACATGGTGCAACAGGCGCTGTGGGCATTGCGACCGTACAACTGGCCTTGGCGGCTGGTATGGACGTGGTGGCCAGTGCTGGCACAGCCGCTGGTGCGGATTTATTGCGTCAGCAGGGTGTGAAAAACGTCATTATGCACAATGAAGCGGATCACCTTACGCCTTTTCAATCACTAGAAGCCGGCTTCGATATCGTTATCGAGATGCTAGCCAACCATAACTTGGATCAAGACTTAAAGGCCTTGGCCTTTGGTGGTTGTGTGGCGGTCGTGGGAAACCGAGGCACGGTTGAGATTAACCCTCGTGATCTAATGGCTCGCGATGCGGCTGTGGTTGGTGTGGCCTTGGCAAATGTCAAACCTGCCGAGTTAGCGCTGATTGCGAAGTCCTTGCGTCCATTATTGGAAAAAGGGGTGATCAAACCTGTCATTCGTCAAAGTTACCCACTTACTGAATTAGCGAAAGCACATGACGATGTATTAAAGCCTGGTGCATTAGGCAATTTAGTAATTCAGGTTAAATAACCAGAAATACGGCGCTTGATTTGTTCTGAATCAGATTAAGCGCCGTTATTGTTTTCCCCTCAATACGTCTAGTTATTCACTTTAAAGACACTATTTGTGCAGTAAAATCCGACATCTTCACAAAAATACGCTACTAAAGCCGCCTTAAGGCCGCTATACTTTCCTATTAATGTTTTAATCAAAAGGCGCATTTTGACTCAGTCTGATTCCGATGTTTTCAGCCTGCCTGAGGAAGCGGAAGCCCACGATCACGATTACCATCAATTGGTCGTTGTGCTCGATGGCAATACCGATTTCGATATAGAAGGCAAAGGCAAACAATTGCATACTGGCGAAGGTTGTATTCTTCCTTCGGAGAACAGTCATGCCTTTGCCGGTCTGGGTGAAAATCGTATTATGGTGGTCAACCTGCCTATTCCGCCACAAAAAAGCATTACCGACGAAGAGTACGAAGTCGTCTCACGCCTATTTGATCAGGCGGCGTATTTCCAGCTTAATCCACGCTTGCAAATACTGGCTTCCGCCCTATCGGGTGAGCTACAACAGTACCCTAATGATACAATTCTAGCTCGCGCCTGCGGCAACACCTTGCTGAGTGCCATTCGCCATCAAATCAACAACAAAGATGTTCGCTCCCGCGGTAACCATTTGGATATTGATAAACTGGATCAATTTATTGAACTGAATTTGTCTCGTCGTGTTCATATTGATCAACTGGCGAACTTCTGCTTTTTGAGTGTCAGCCAATTTCACGAACGCTTCAAAGACCGCACTGGTATGACACCGCATCAGTATTTGATGCGCAAACGTTTAGAACGCGCCCAAAGTTTACTTACAGAAGGCTTTCCACCTATTCAAGTAGCGGAAATGTGTGGTTTTTCAAGTCAAAGCGCCATGACCAATGTATTTTCTCAAACCCTAGGAATCACTCCGTTAAAATATCAAAAGCAGTTTAGTGCCCGCTAAGTGCTTCCACTCCCCTAATGCAAAAGCACCTATTTGACCAACGTTTTTAGTATTTTTTTGCCCCATATTATTGGGGAACGATAAATCACTGCTATGCTTATTCTTGTCCAGTCGGACTTTCTTATAAAAAAAAACGATTTTTTCGAAAGACAGTTCATCCACTCTGTCACTAAAGTGTCAGCATTATCCAGACATGCATTTTTTGATTAGGCAGAGTAAAAAATAATCAAAAAGCGCTAACTGCTCTATAACAATATGCGGCCTTAATAAAGGACCATTGGGTTCTTTATAGTAACGCGGGAGAATCCAACCATGTTTAAAGCGATTGAGGTATTACAGCCTAACTTCATTCAGCGTCCACTCAATGAATTGTGGCAGCTCATTTCCCCTCTTTATAATATGGACGAAGAGAAATGGTTAAAGGAATTATTACCTTTGGCAAAGCCCACTGAGGCAGAGCTAGAAAACCAAACCAATGCCGCGGCAAACTTGATTACTGAAGTCCGTAAAGACGACGACAGTATGTCTATGATTGATGCACTGCTATTGGAATACAGCTTAGACACCAAAGAAGGCATTTTGCTAATGTGTTTGGCCGAAGCCCTAATGCGCGTGCCAGATAAAGAAACCGCTGATGCTTTCATCAAAGACCGTTTAAGTGTTGCTGATTGGGCATCTCACGCAAAAAATTCGGACTCCTTCTTCGTGAATGCTTCTACTTGGGGCTTATTGTTGACGGGTAAAATCGTCACAATGGACGAAAGAAAAGATGGCTCACCAGCGAATTTAGTGAACCGGATGGTAAACCGTGTTTCTGAGCCGGTGATTCGCAAAGCAATGAACCAAGCCATGAAAATCATGGGGCATCAATTCGTTCTAGGCCGCAGCATTGAAGAAGCCCTATCGCGTGGTAAAGGCTATCGCGACAAAGGCTATACCTACTCTTTCGATATGCTGGGTGAAGCCGCGCTAACGGCCAGCGATGCAGACAAATACCTCAAGTCTTACATGCAAGCGGTTGAGTCCGTAGGCAAAGATACTTACAGCAAAGGCTACCGTCCGACAATTTCTATCAAATTGTCTGCATTGCACCCTCGTTATGAAGTAGGCTGTGAAGAACGCGTCATGACAGAGCTTTTCGACAGTGTCAAAGCATTGATCATCAAAGCACGTTCCTTAAATGTCGGCATCACTATTGATGCGGAAGAAGCTGATCGCCTAGAGCTTTCTTTGCACTTATTTGAAAAGCTTTACCGCGACGAATGCGCAAAAGGTTGGGGCTTGTTTGGTCTTGTTGTTCAAGCGTACTCAAAACGCGCGTTACCGGTTTTAGTTTGGTTAGCGGCACTGTCTAAAGAGCAAGGCGACCGCATTCCTGTTCGTCTTGTAAAAGGCGCTTACTGGGATTCTGAAATCAAACTATGCCAACAACGCGGCATCAATGGTTACCCAGTCTACACTCGTAAAGAAGCGACGGATGTCTCCTATCTAGCCTGTGCGCACTTCTTACTGAGTGAACACACCCGCGCCAATATTTTCCCGCAGTTTGCGAGCCACAATGCCCATACCATTGCGACAATTAGCTGCATTGCTAAGCAGCTTGGCGCAAGCACAGAAGAGTATGAATTCCAGCGCCTACACGGTATGGGAGATGCGCTTTACAACCGCCTCATTAAAGACAACGACATCTGCGTACGTATCTATGCGCCAGTGGGCAGCCACAAGGACTTGCTTCCTTACTTAGTTCGTCGTTTGCTAGAAAACGGCGCGAACAGCTCTTTCGTTCACCGCCTCATTGATGCCAGCTACCCTGTGGAAGATCTGATCGGTCACCCAGTGACAACGCTTGAAAGCCGTAAGTCACTGGCAAATCCTCACATCAATTTACCAGCCAACTTGTTTGATGATCGCAAGAACTCCTTTGGTCCTAATATCGAAATCGACTCTGATTGGACGCCGTTTAAAGCCAAAATCGATGCCTTCATGGGACAAGATACCCAGTGGCGCGCTTTCCCAATCGTGGGAGGTGAAAAAATCGCAACCGGTCAAACGCATGTGATTGCAAGCCCTTACGACCACAGCGAAACCGCAGGTCAGATTGATTGGGCAAACGCAGAGACAGTGACCAAAGCCATCGACCTTGCTGAAGCCGCTTTTCCTGCATGGTCTGCGCGTCCAGCAACAGAACGAGCAGATTGCCTAGATAAAATGGCTGACTTGATGGAAGAAAACTACGCGGAATTGATGGCACTTTGCCACCGTGAAGCCGGTAAAACCATTCAAGACAGCATCGACGAAGTACGTGAAGCCGTGGATTTCTGTCGCTACTACGCGCAACAAGCCCGTAGCCACTTTGCGAATCCAACACATTACACGGATTTCTTAGGCAATGAGAAACAAGCTAAGCTAAACGGCCGTGGCGTGTTCACCTGCATCAGCCCATGGAACTTCCCACTGGCCATCTTTACTGGCCAAGTGGTTGCCGCTCTTGTAGTTGGTAACACAGTCGTAGCAAAACCGGCAGAACAAACCAGCTTAATCGCATTCCGTGCTATCGAAATGCTCCATGAAGCGGGTGTACCGACAGATGTACTGCACTTGTTACCAGGTGACGGCGCCACCGTTGGTGCTCCACTTACTAGCGACAAGCGCATTGCTGGTCTTGCCTTCACAGGTTCCACAGGTACCGCACAATTGATCAACCGCACGTTAGCGGCTCGCGGCGTTGTGCCAGTGCCAGTGATCGCCGAAACAGGCGGTCAAAACGCTATGTTGGTTGACTCCACGTCTTTGCCAGAGCAAGTGGTACGTGATGCAGTTCGTTCTGCCTTTGCTTCAGCTGGGCAACGCTGTTCTGCTTTGCGCGTATTGTTTGTTCAAGCCGACATTGCTGATCGCGTTATCCCGATGATTAAAGGCGCTATGGCTGAACAAAGTGTGGGCTTACCTTACCTTCACAGTACCGATGTTGGCCCTGTTATCGATAAAAAAGCACAGAAAATGCTGCTCGATCACATTGAACACATGAGCAAAGAAAGCAAACTTATCGCTCAAGCGGAGCTACCTGACTTTGCCGAAAAAGGCACTTTCGTTGCACCAACGGCGTTTGAAATTAGCAGCATTGACCAGCTAACCGATGAGAAATTTGGCCCTATTCTGCACGTTGTACGCTATAAAGCACGCGACTTAGATAAGATCATCGATACCATCAATAACTCAGGCTTTGGCCTGACTATGGGTGTTCACAGCCGTAACGAAACCACCTGTGCGCGCATTGCGAGCCGTGCTCGCGTGGGTAACCTCTATATCAACCGCGACCAAGTGGGCGCCGTTGTTGGTGTTCAACCTTTCGGTGGACAGGGTTTATCAGGCACAGGACCAAAAGCTGGTGGTCCTCATTACCTTCAACGCTTCGCTATTGAGCAAGACCTTTAAGGGGAGACATTACTATGACAATCGTACAACCTATCCAAATTCAGGTCGCTCAAAAAGTCTTCGAAGCCTGGGACAAACTTGGCGTCAGTGGTCGTGCAGAAAAACTGCAAAAGGCCCTTAGCTCTTTCCCTAGCGAACAAGGAAAAATGGCCGCTTGGCAAATTGATAACGCGCAAAAATCCATTGCTCAAACTCGCGTTATGCCAGGACCAACCGGCGAGCGCAATGAGCTATCTAACCAAGGCCGAGGCCCTTTTCTTTGCATGTCTTTTATCGAAAATGATAAGACAAAAGTGGGCTTAGTGGGTCAAGTGTTTGCAGCGCTAATTGCAGGTAACCCAGTGATTACGGTTGGCCCATCAGGTCAAGAAATCATGGACATCATTTCTCCTTTCGTGGCAGAAGGGGTCATACAAAACATTGCTGAATCGGCTCAAGATTCTTTGATTGAAGCGAACCACCTTGCTGGTATCGCAACGCTTTGTGACTCTATGCAAGCCCAACAGTTGAGCCAGCGTCTTGCAAAGAAAAGTGGCTTAATTTGCCAATTGATTGAAGAAACCGATGCGGAAAACCTCAGTGTTATTGCCAAACCGCATTACATTCTTCGCTTTGTCACAGAGCGTACTGTGTCTAACAACACAACCGCCATTGGTGGTAACGCCACACTGCTCGAATTAGGCAGTATGAACGACTAACCTCGGTTCGAAAAAAGACACAGGCAATAATACATAGCCCTTTTTGGTTACAAAAAAAGGGCTATTTTTTTATGTGTTAACGGCTTCTATGGGGCGATTTTCAGAGGTAATAGAGCGTTCTCCCATGCCTTGATAAAGCGTCGACGCTTGGAATCATCCAGATACACCATTAAGGCAGGGCCTAAAGGAATAGGATGAAAGTTAATCGTCCGATCTTGCTGACCTTGCTGTGATACCAAGGATTCAATATCGGGAGATAACGCCACCAGCTCACTTCTTTTAGCAATCACATCTTGTCCCTTTGCAGAAATTAAGAAGTTCACAAAATGCTGAGCGTTCGTCGTATGCTTGGCCTGTTTAGAAATAAAGGCGGCTCGACTCACAACCAAAGCATAGTCTTGTGGAATCACCACGCCAATACGATGATCACGCCTCTCTCTAGCAAGAGAATAAGACCCTAATAAATTGTACCCAAAAATCAGCTCCCCAGAGGCAATGTCATCCAACAATCTCGATGTTTGACCATAAACCTTAGTACGAGCACGCCCTAAACTTTCTTGTAAACGCCCACTAATACTAGAAGTTACTTCATCCTGCGTCGCTACCAGATAGCCAATACCAGAGCGACGAGCATCATAAGACCCCACTTTGTGAGCAAAGAAGGTATCGTCAATACGCATGGCACTTGCCAAAGATTCATGAGTAAGCGGAATCGCTTTTTCTTTAAAAGCTTGCTTGTTGTAAACAAAAACGATCGGCTCATAGGTAAAGCCAACCACTTCATTGCGCCAATTCGCCCAGCTCGGCAATGCCGTAACCGCTTCACCTTCTATGGGTTGTGCGTAACCATCATTGACCAAGCGAACTTGCAAATCCATAGCCGAACTAATCACCACATCGGGCTGCTCATCTAGCGGCTTGGCTCTAATCGCGCGATCTAATTCTTGCGTATTAAACTCATGATACTCGAGTGTTATTTGCGGGTTTTCATGACGAAACACGGCCAATACAGAGGCAATGGCTTTAGTGTCTGTTGCACTGTAAATGATTAATTTACTCCGCTCCCCATCCAGGTCAGCAGTGAGTCCTTCAGCACTGACTCGAGCAAGTATCAGGACCATACCAGCGAATACCCACATACAGTGCCTCAACATACCTTTCCCTCATTTGGCAGATGAATTCTGGCTCTTAGCCCACCCAATGGACTGTCTTCTAAAAAGAATGTCCCTCCATGAGCTTCGGCTACGCTGGCCACAATCGATAATCCCAAGCCAGAACCACTGAGCCCCTTTTCCAAACGATGAAAACGCTCTAAGGCTTTTTCTCGCAATTCAAGAGGAATACCCGAGCCGGCATCATCAATCATAATGTCGATACCAGAAGAATCGGACTGCAAACGAATCTCGACCTGATTTTGCTCAGGCCCATAATGCACCGCATTGTCCAAGAGGTTTCTGACTGCCTCCCGTAAACTGATGGAATCCCCAATAAACAGTGGTAAGGGTTGCTCGCATTGATAAGAAAAATCGATCGCGCGATGAGCATTACCCCGAACGCACTCGGTTAACAGTTGCTTCATCAGCTCTTCTAGGTTCATCTGTTCACTGACGTCTGTATCAGCACGATGCACCACCATAGCGTGAGCCAACAACTGATTGGTTAAACGCGTCAAACGTTCATGTTCTTGCCGAATTTTGTGTAGATGTTCGGGTAAATCAGCCAAATTTTGACTTTGGCTAGCGATGTCTAGCTGAGCTTGGGTCGCACTTTGTGCGGTGCGAATTTGATGGCTGGCATCAGCAATGAAACGTTTCATAACAGCTAGGTTAGATAACAATTGCGCTTGGTAGTCGTTAATCGCACTCACCAAAGGAGACACTTCTTGAATGGGAGTGGGTTGAATGGGTTCGGCAGAAAGTAGTGAGTGAGACGCCAAGCTTTTTGAGATCAAACTTAGTGGTTGAAGTGCACGGTTTATGGCGACCCACAAGACAATCATCACACAGACCATAATACCGAACAGAACGGCAAAGCTGCGATATAAAATATCCGTCATCATCTCATGTCGAGCCCTAAGTGTTTGCGCCAACACCACAGTCACCCAGCCAGACACAGAAGGCTCAGAAATCCTTTTGTGACGAATCACCACCCGCACGTCCTCAGATAAATAATGAGCATTATAAAAAGAGATCGGCGATTCTACGTTTAATTTTGCAGGCAAAGGCATGTCTTGATAACCCGTAATAAGCTCACCTTGCGTACCTAACGCCTGATAAAATACTTTATCGTCATTCGCAAGTTGCATCATCTCGAATGCCGCATAAGGTAAATCCAAATCCACTTGTTTATCATAGACATGCAACCCTTCCATGATCGACAAACTGGCGCTATTGAGCAATCGATCATAAGAGTAATTGGCGGATTGACGGGCATAGTGCCAAACCCCAATACTTAAAATCAGGAAAATCGACAGCAACAACAAGGCTGATCGGCCTAACATTCGAGAACGGATTGAATAACTTTGCTCAGTCATCAACATGGGCCAAATACCCTAGACCACGAATGGTTTTAATGATTAACGTCGAACCATCTAGCTGTTTTCTTAATCGAGTCAGTGTTTGCTCAATGGCATTAGGAGTGTAGGCTTCGTCATAACTATAGAGCCGATTCGATATATCATCTTTGGTCAGTACACGGTCCAAGTTCTTTAGAAAAAGCTCCAATAACTGTAACTCTCTTGGACGCAAATCTAAAACAACGTCTTGCACTTTGGCGGAATGAGCGGCCAAGTCATACACCAAATTACCGCACTGTATTTCATTACTAGCACCACCACGCTCACGTCGATAAAGCGCACGGCAACGTGCTGCTAACTCACGGAAATCAAAGGGTTTGGCCAAGTAGTCATCGGCTCCGAAATCTAACGCACTGACTCTATCATCCACTTCCGTGCGAGCGGTCAAGACCAAAACAGGTATACGATTTCCCTGATTCCTTAGGTTTTGCAAAAGTTGAAAGCCACTTTTTCCGGGCAAATTAATGTCCAAAATCAGCAAATCAAAATCGTCAAAAGACAGACCGGCTTCGGCTTTCTCAACCGACCCAACCCAATCAATAGGGTGGCCTAAATTCCTAAAATACACACGAATCGAGTCAGCCAAACTCTCATTGTCTTCGATCAATAACATACGCATGACGGAACCCTATCTCATGTCTTGTCAGGTTAGTGTCAGTTTGAAAGAGTAAATTTAAAATCCACTGTGCAGTCTTGTACAGCAAATTAAAACAAAAAGAAATTTGGAGAATAATAAATGAAAGCCAAAATTGCCTCTCTATTACTAGTGGGCGGCATGACTGCCGCACTAAATGCTAGCGCCTTTGAACCTTCCAAACCGACCTGTATCGCCCCAGCTAAGCCCGGTGGCGGTTTCGATTTAACTTGCCGTATCCTTTCAACTGGCTTTGCCAAAGCCGATATCACCAAAATTCCAATGGCCGTTACCTTTATGCCAGGTGGTGTGGGTGCCGTTGCTTACAACTACATAAACTCTACAACGCCAGATGATCCAAACAAGCTAGTTGCGTTTAGCTCAGGCTCATTGCTCAACATTGCCCAAGGTAAATTTGGCAGAGGTCTAGACGAAAACGACGCTCGTTGGGTTGGCACGGCCGGTGTTGACTACGGAGCCATCATGGTTCGTGCTGATGCACCATGGAACAACTTAAAAGAGCTGGTCAGCGACATCAAAAAAGACCCAAGTAAATTCGTCTTGGGTGCAGGTGGTGGCGTAGGCAGCCAAGATTGGATGAAAGCCGCGATTATCGTGAAATCCGCGGGCATTGATCCTAAGAAAATGCGCTATGTTGCCTATGAAGGGGGCGGTGAAGCCATTGCTGCCCTATTGGGTGGTCATATCAAAGTTTACCCAGGTGACGTAGGTGAAATGAAAGGCTTGGTTGAGTCAGGCAAAGTAAAAGTGCTTGGCATCATGTCCCCAGAACGCTTAAAAGGCGAATACTCTAACTACCCTACCGCTATTGAGCAGGGTTACGACGCAGAATGGACAATCCTTCGAGGCTATTATTTAGGGCCTAAAGTGTCTGATGAAGCCTACAACTATTGGGCAAATCAGTTCAAAAAAGCCTACCAAAGCCCAGCTTTTGAAAAAGTGGTAGTGGATCAAAACTTGGTGCCTTTCACCATGTCTGGTCCAGCGTTAGACAGCTACATCAAAGAACGCGTTGGTTACATGCGCGGCTTAGCAAAAGAAGCTGGCTTAATTAAATAATACGTCGTGAATTGAGGCGAAAACATGTTATATGACCGCATTTTTGCGGGCGCATTATTGGTGCTGTCTGGGCTAATTGCCTGGACAGCTTACCATTTCGATGTCCCGTTTCAGTATGAGCCCCTTGGTCCAAAGGCATTCCCAATCATTTTATCCGCTGTGCTCGCTATCTGTAGCGTACGCCTAATCGTAAAACCGGATGCTAACGCTTGGTTACCTAACAAAGAAATATTGATCAAAATTGTCTGTGGTCTTGTGGTTATGGTGGCGTATGCGCTCCTCTTTGAAGAAGCGGGCTTCATCCTCGCTACCACAATTGTGGGATCTATTTTCAGTTGGTTATTTGGCGAAAAGCCTCTGAAAGCCTTTTTGTATGCCCTTGCTTTAAGCTTGGTCAGCTATTTCTTACTAGCCGACTTGATGGAGCTTAATGTTCCAACAGGCCTACTGTTCGGAGACTTATAATGGACGTTTTACAGTATTTATCGATAGGTTTCTCGGTTGCCTTCACGCCGCTTAACTTGGGATTGGTCTTAGCGGGCTGTTTTTTTGGCACTTTAATTGGTTCATTACCAGGTATTGGACCTATCAATGGTGTTGCCATCTTATTACCTTTGGCCTATTCCATCGGTTTACCGCCAGAATCAGCACTCATCTTGTTGGCAGGAGTCTATTACGGTGCCGAATATGGCGGCCGCATTTCCAGTATCCTGCTTAACGTTCCAGGTGACGCGGGCGCTATCATGACCACTTTAGATGGTTATCCAATGGCTAAACGCGGTGAAGGTGGAAGAGCATTGGCGTTATCCGCCGTTTCTTCTTTCTTTGGCAGTATGGGGGCTTTGTTACTTATGGTGATCTTCGCACCATTACTTAGCCGCTTAGCCATTGAATTTGGCCCATCTGAGTATGTTTGGTTGATGATCTTTGCCTTTACGTGTTTGGCAACTATGGTCGGTAAACGCCCAATCAAAACCATCGTTGGTGTGGTTATTGGCCTATTATTAGCCACCGTAGGTATCGATTCAGGTACAGGCATTCTGCGTTTCACCATGGGCATTCCCAACTTATTCGATGGCGTAGACTTTTTAGTTGTCGTGATTGGCATGTTTGCCATCAGTGAAGTACTGATCCTCCTTGAAAGCTGGGCTCGCAACGATTTAAAAATGACGCCCGTTGGTAAAAGTTTTATCACACTATCGGATATGTTGGCCGTTAAATGGGTGGTGTTGCGCTCCACGTTATCTGGCTTTTTAATTGGGGTGTTACCCGGCACAGGGGCTTCTATTGCCAGTGCGGTGGCCTACGGGACAGAGAAACGTTTCGCAGAAGGCAATAATGAACACTTTGGCGAAGGTGACATTCGTGGTCTTGCTGCGCCAGAAGCGGCGAACAATGCTTCTGCGGCAGGCTCTATGCTACCTATGTTGACATTGGGTATTCCAGGTAGTGGCACTACTGCGATTCTATTAGGTGCCTTGTTAATGTTTAACATCACACCGGGTCCGCTACTGTTTGAGCAACAACCACAAATTGCGTGGGGTCTGATCGCCTCCATGTTCATTGGTAACATTGCGTTACTGATCATGAACTTACCGCTTATTGGCCTGTTTGTTCGCTTACTGTCTATTAAGCAGTCTTACCTTGTCCCTATTATTGTTATGCTGACATTCGTTGGTATCTATTCCATTCACGGAGATACTTTCGACTTGTTCTTTATGATTGTATTGGGGATCTTTGCTTTTATCTTGCGCAAGCTGGGCTTTTCTCTTGCTCCTGTCATTTTGGGCTTGGTACTAGGCGAAGTATTGGAAGAAAACTTACGTCGCGCACTGTCTATCAGTGGCGGTGATTGGTCAATTTTACTTAACGGTACTATGACTTATATCTTAGCGTTCGCAACCGTAGCCGCTCTGGTTGCTCCTAAGTTGATAAAAAAGTTTAAAAAGTAATAATCAAAACGAACTAAACTCGTTTACGTAAAAAGCCTTCATGGTCAATCTAACCATGAAGGCTTTTTTATTATTTGCCATTTAATGAAGCAAAGCTTTAATCAAGCTCACGGGCATTGATATAAGCTCTCTCAGACACTTCGTGCCAGGCTCTAACCTTGCCATTAAACTCTTTAAAAGAGTCGTAGACTTTTTGACTCATAGGGTCAGCAGCGGCCACTTCATCTAATGTCTCTGCAGAGGCTTTTTTCAATGCCACTAACACCTCTTTAGGAAAGGCTTTAAAAACAACATGGTGTTCATTCACTAAGGTTTCTAGTGCGGCATTATTACGAGCCGTAAATTCGTCCAGCATGTCCGCATTCACATCTCGAGTGGCGGCACGTACGATCAGCTGAAGATCTTTTGGCAAGGCCTCAAACGCGTCCTTGTTGTAAATAGCTTCCATAGTAGAACCGGGCTCATGCCAGCCTGGGTAGTAATAATACTTAGCGGCTTTATACAAACCAAAAGCAAGATCATTGTAGGGCCCCACCCATTCTGTCGCTTCAATCGTACCGGTTTGCAGTGCCGTAAAGATCTCACTACCGGGTAAATTAACGGGCGTACCACCGACTTTTTTCAATACCTCACCGCCCAAACCAGGCAGACGCATTTTTAAACCTTGGAAGTCAGCCAGTGAATTGATCTCTTTATTAAACCAACCTCCCATCTGTACCCCTGTATTACCAGCCGCCATTGGAATCAGGTTAAAAGGCGCGTAGGTTTCTTCCCACAACTTCAGGCCGCCACCATAATGCAGCCAAGAGTTCATTTCTTGTGCGGTGAAGCCAAACGGTACCGCCGAGAAAAACTGTGCAGCGGGTGCCTTACCTTTCCAGTAAAAAGCACCACCATGGCCCATTTGCGCTGTACCACGAGATACCGCATCAAATACTTCAAGCGCCGGAACCAACTCACCGGCCGCATAGACTTTGACCACTAAGCGTCCATTAGACATAGCGGTAATATTTTTCGCTAAATTTTCGGCAGCTGTACCTAAACCAGGAAAGTTCTTCGGCCAAGTTGTGACCATTTTCCAATGAATAACGTCTGCTGCTTTATCAGCCTTTGCTGTTTCTTTCTCTTCCGACCCACCACAAGCAACCAAACTTGCCGCAGCTAAACCGACCAAAGCCAGTTTTCCCCACATTTTTATTGTTCTCATTGATTATCCCTAAAAGACTGAATGACTTTATTCTTATGAAACGCCTTGCGTGATGACATAAATACAGCAAAAGTAAGTCGAACAACCCACTTTATAGCCGTAACTTATTTACAAAGCGTTTTTAATAGTATGAATTGAAATATCAAGGCTCAAGACTTTTTGGGTTTTATTTTTAAATAGTATTTATTAGTCGAACAATTAACGCCCTATAAGCAAATAAACTTAAAACTTCAGGCTAGTCAGCGCATCTGTCGCTTCCCACTCGGTTAATGCTCCAAAACCGAACCTAAGGTAACCATTCTGTTTATGATTAAAGAAATATGGATTTAAAGCTAAATCTGTAAGATCCAACTGTGATGAATCCCCTAAATTCAGCCAAAAAGCTAAGCCTCCTGCAGGAACATGGAAACTAACCCTGTCACCAAACAGCCGATTTAGCTCCGTAATACAGTGATCACGACGGGCTTTATAGAGTTTTTTACATTTCCTAATATGACGCTTTACTTCACCTGATTCTAATAATTCAGCCAAGGCAAGCTCTGTTAACGTATTACCTTGTCTATCAATCATTAAAATCTCCTGCACGGCTTGTTTTATTAATTCAGGATGCGCCACTAAATACCCAACTCTAAGCCCTGGGGCAAATACCTTTGATAACGAACCTATATGCAGCACCCGTTCGGCACCAGGTAAACTCGCTAATGGCGGTATAGGCCGGCTGTCAAAATGAAATTCATGATCATAATCATCTTCCACTATGTAAAAGCCGTAACGAATTGATAGCTGCAGTAATAATAAACGCCGCTCCATCACCATAGTGACGGTAGTAGGATAATGATGATGAGGGGTCGTATAAATAGCCGCTACTTTGTGATTAGCCAGTAATTTTTCTAGATGTAAAACATCAAGGCCTTTACTGTCTGTTTTGCAACGTAATATAGTGAAACCAGCCGCTTCAAAAGCAGCCAACGCAGGAGCGTAAGTAAGCTCCTCAAATATCATTACACCATCAGATGGCTTAATAATACGGGATGCCAAGTAAATGGCCATCTGACTTCCTCGAACGGTACAAATATTAGCTGTCGTCAAATGCAGGTAACGCTCCTGAACAAGCATTCTCTGTAAGGCGCTACGTAATTCTATCGTTCCCTGAGCATCCCCATAACCCAAATATTGCTTACGACTGGCTGCAATTAATGCCCTTCGATACGCCCTTGCTAATAACTCATAGGGAATAAGGCGAGCATCTGGAATGCCGTCATTATCTACGTTTGTACAACTGTCCAAACTTAACGAAGTAGGAACAGCCTCAATGTCTACCGTAGCAGTACGTGTCACTAAATGTTGATACTGTTCTGATAAATGTTGCTCCGGCAATCGTGCTGAAACAAAGGTTCCGCGTTTTGCTTCAGCCACCAGCCAGCCTTGTGCAATTAGTTCGTCATACGCCACTTGAACCGTCTTACGATTTAATCCCAATATAGCCGCTAATGATCGCGAGCCAGGTAAAAGAGCACCAGACTCTAGCCGCCCATTTAAAATGTCCTCTATAAGTCTATTGACCAACCGAGCATGAGTCGTATCACCAATACTATTCTCTAACCACAACTGCGTTTGCCATGGACGTAGCATAACCCTTCCTCTATCTGGACCATTACTAATTGTAAATCTGGATGTTATCTCTGGTCCAGATTAGTTTTATTCTGCCTACTCAAGCATGAACTAGGAGTTAAAACACGATGAAAACAGCACACCTAGATAAACAACAACTGATGGCTAATGCGCAACAACAAATGGATCGATTGGTAAATGAAGGTCAATTTAGCGACAGGCAAAAGCTGGCCTTAACTTGTCGTATTTTATATGAGCACGGTCATGATGCAGGTTTAGCAGGACAAGTCACTGCCCGTACTGAATCCGGCAATACATTTATCACACAACAATTCGGACTAGGATTCGATGAGATCACCGCTGACAATTTGCTGGAAGTAAATCAGGATTTGGAACCTATCGATCAACAAGCAATGCCAAACCCCGCCAATAGATTCCACACCTGGATTTACCAACAACACCCTGAAGTGAATTGCATTATTCACACTCACCCAACTCATGTAGCAGCACTGTCTATGCTCAAAGTTCCGCTGATGGTTGCACAAATGGATATCTGCAGTTTATTTGATGACTGCGCCTTTTTAAGTGATTGGCCAGGAGTTCCTGTTGGTAATGAAGAAGGCATCATTATTTCTAATGCTCTGGGTAAAAAAAGAGCCGTTTTGTTGGCCCATCATGGTCAGCTAGTTGTAGGTAAAACCATTGAAGAAGCCTGTAATCTCGCATTGATGATTGAGCGCGCAGCACGATTACAGCTACTAGCAATGGCTGCTGGACAGATTCAGCCTTTACCGACTGAATTAGCAAAAGAAGCCCATGACTGGCTAACGACTGACCGCCGTAGCAAGGTCAACTTTGCGTATTACGCTAGAAAAGCACTGAAGTCCCACCCTGAATCCATCTAAGGAGATGAAAATGAAACTAACAGGCATTATCGCGTACCCAATTACCCCTTTTACTGTAGATACTAATCAACCCGATTTAGAGAAACTGGGACAAAGTTTAGAACTACTGTTACAACATGGCTGCGATGCTATAGCTCCTCTAGGCAGCACTGGTGAAAGCGCATATTTAAGCCTTTCCGAATGGAAAGAAGTCGCAGAACATTCAGTCAAAATTGTAGCGAACCGAGTACCAGTGATTATTGGTATTTCAGAGCTAACAACAGAGCAAGCTATTAATAAAGCGCGTTTTGCAGCTCAGATTGGTGCCGATGCTATTATGGTGATACCTGTGTCGTACTGGAAACTCACAAACGAGGAAATCTTCAGTTATTATGAGGCTATTGCGGCAACAGTGCCCTTACCAATTATGATTTACAATAATCCGGCTACCAGTGGTGTAGATATGTCGCCTGAATTAATCGTCAAAATGTTTAAGGAAATTCCTAACATCACCATGGTAAAAGAAAGTACTGGTGATATTCAGCGAATGCACAAAATACATCAATTATCAGCTGGCGAGTTACCTTTCTACAATGGTAGTAATCCATTAGCTTTAGAAGCCTTATGCGCAGGAGCTAGTGGTTGGTGTACTGCCGCCCCAAATTTATTGGAGACATTACCAAAAGAGCTTTATACCTTAATTAAAGCGAATGATCTTCAATCTGCGAAAGACTGTTTTTACCGTCAATTACCTGTACTAAGCTTTATTGTTGCTGGCGGATTGCCTAAAACAATTAAAGCAGGCTTGGCGTTAAAAGGCCTTCAAGTCGGCGAGCCTCGTAAACCTCTGACGGCTGCTAATGAGAAAGACAAAGCTACATTAGCAAAATTACTAAGTATTTAATTTCATATATAAAAAAAGCTCCGTTATCAAAAGTAACGGAGCTTTTAACTGTGCTAATCGACTATCAAGCAAAAACGCTTAGAAGCTTAATCGTCTGCGCGTGCATTGATATAAGCTCGCTCAGACACTTCATGCCACGCTCTGACTTTAGAACCAAACGCTTTAAATGAGTCATACACTTTCTGACTCATTGGGTCCGCGGCCGCCACTTCTTCTAGCGTTTCTGCTGACGCCTTTTTCAACGCTAATAGCACATCATCAGGGAAAGGTTTTAAGGTGACGTTGTGTTCGTTTACTAATGTCTGCAATGCTGAATTGTTCAACGCAGTGAATTCATCGAGCATTTCCGCATTAGCTTGGCGAGTCGCGGCGCGCACAATCAGCTGTAGATCTTTTGGCAAGGCTTCAAACGCTTCCTTGTTATAGATCGCTTCCATGGTAGAACCTGGCTCATGCCAACCTGGGTAGTAGTAGTATTTGGCTGCTTTGTACAAACCAAATGCTAAATCGTTATACGGACCCACCCATTCTGTCGCATCGATGGTTCCAGATTGCAAAGCCGTAAAGATTTCACCACCAGGAAGGTTAATAGACGTACCGCCCACTTTCTTAAGGACTTCGCCTCCCAAACCAGGGATACGCATTTTCAGGCCTTGGAAATCCGCCAAAGAGTTAATCTCTTTGTTGAACCATCCTCCCATTTGTACGCCAGTGTTACCCGCTGCCATTGGAATCAAATTAAACGGCGCGTAGATTTCTTCCCACAGTTTTAAACCACCACCATGGTGAATCCATGAATTGATTTCTTGTGCCGTGAAACCAAAAGGAACCGCGGTAAAGAACTGAGCCGCTGGCGCTTTGCCTTTCCAATAATAAGCAGCCCCGTGACCCATTTGTGCGGTTCCACGAGATACCGCATCAAACACTTCTAGCGCAGGAACCAATTCACCTGCGGCATACACTTTTACATTAATACGTCCGTTGGACATTTCATTAATGCTTTTCGCTAAGTTCTCAGCCCCTGTGCCCAACCCCGGAAAGTTCTTAGGCCAAGTTGTTACCATTTTCCAATTAATGACTTCCGTTTTCTTTTCCGCCTTTGCGGTTTCTTTTTCTTCAGATCCGCCACAGGCTACCAAAGTAGCCGCGGCCAAACCGACCAACGCCAGTTTGCTCCACGATTTTATTGTTATCATTGAATATCCCTCAGGAAGCTAATTACATTTATTGTTATTAAGCTCAGCGTTAAAATAAGAAAAGTACAACCCTAATTGCACATGGACTAAGCCGATATATTAAGGAAAAAAAGCGGCCTATAATTCACATTTTATGCACTAAGTGTTTGAATAGTATGAATTGCGCTGCCAGTGCTCAAGCCCTTTTTGATATTTATTTTCCTGCTGATTCTGAGATCTATTCTTAAAAAAAACAAAAAAGCTCCGTTATCAGAGATAGCGGAGCTTTTAGTCGTATTAAAAAATAAAATAAGCCCTGCTATCACGCGACAACAGGGCTTATTGGGATCGTTATTTTTTATAGTAAGAAGATGAAATTAGTCCGTCGCACGAGCATTAATAAACGCTCGCTCGGAAATATCATGCCACTCACTAACAGAGCTTAAAAAAGCAGTGAAAGAGTCATAAACCTTTTGGCTCATAGGATCATTAGCTGCGACTTCTTTTAGTGTTTCATCAGAGGCCACACGCAAGGCTTCCAATAGATCTTTCGGGAATTTTTTCAACACCACATGATGGTCATCAACCAAAGTTTTCAGTGCCGCATTATTACGCGCAGTAAACTCGCTCAACATATTCATGTTGGCTTGTTGTGCAGCAGAACGAACAATATCTTGTAGGTCTTCTGGCAACGCATTGAAAGCGTCTTTGTTAATCAAAGCTTCAACCGCTGAACCTGGCTCTTGCCAACCTGGGTAATAGTAGTATTTCGCCGCTTTGTACAAACCAAATGCTAGATCATTGTATGGACCTACCCACTCAGTCGCATCAATCGTACCCGTTTGAAGCGCGGTGAAGATTTCACTACCAGGAAGGTTAACCGTTACAGCGCCCACTTTTTTAAGCACCTCGCCACCCAAGCCAGGCATACGCATTTTCAAGCCTTTGAAGTCTTCTAGCGAATTGATTTCTTTGTTGAACCAGCCACCCATTTGTGCGCCAGTGTTACCTACCGCCATAGGAATGATATTAAAGGGTGCATACACTTCTTCCCACAGCTGCAAACCGCCGCCGTAAGTCAGCCAAGAGTTAAACTCTTGCGCTGTCATACCAAAAGGTACAGACGAAAAGAACTGTACTGCCGGCGCTTTACCTTTCCAGTAGTAAGCTGAACTGTGTCCCATTTGTGCTGTGCCACGAGACACGGCATCAAACACTTCCATAGCAGGAACCAATTCACCTGCCGCGTAGACTTTAATATCTAAGCGACCGTTAGACATTTTAGTGATGTTTTTCGCAAGCTCTTCAGCACTTGTGCCCAATCCAGGAAAATTCTTTGGCCAAGTTGTGACCATTTTCCAATGAATTGTCTCTGTTTTCTTTTCAACTTTTGCTGTTTCTTCGGCTTTCTCTGATCCGCCACAAGCGACCAAAGACAAAGCAAACAAACCAGCGAATGCCAATTTGCCCAATACCATTAAATTACGCATTATTTTCCCTCAGGGAGCCAGTTACTTTTTTAACAACTTAGATATTGAATCTAGGTGAAATGTGTCTGAGACATGAGAAAGTGATGAGGAAACACCACCATCCATGGAGATTGGATCAATAAAGACATTAGCAAGGTGCCGTCCTTTATCGCCTTTTTATTATAAGATCAGACAGAAAATTGCCCTTTTACCGCATGAAACAGTAAAAGGGCAGAAGATGATAAGAATTGTCGGAATCTTGCTCAACCCTTTTTTGCAATTTATTGAGACTTATTTTACTGAGTCGTAAGGTTTGGCGAGTAATTCCACGACATCCGTTGACCACTTTCTGCCGATTGTTCTGCCAAACCAATCAAGTAAATCAAATGACAGGCCTGTTCCATAGAAACTGGTGCGTCACCTTTACCTAAAATGGCGTCGCGTAATTGCGCATAAAATTCATCATAATGACCTTGTGTCGCTTCCTCTTGAATGCTTTCAATATTATCTTCGGCATGGGCGACAAAACGGGTGATTTTTTGCTGGGTGGCTTGTGAAGGAAAGTCATCTTGCCATGGCATTTGCCCGGCTCGTAAAGCTTCTTCTTGTGGGTCTAACCCCACACATTGCCAGCTTCCCTTAGTAAAGCGAGCATTAAAGCGACGCATTTCACCCGCTTCAAACGGCGTAGAGGCTAAACGAATACGTTTGTTATCGTAACCTAACTCCACCTCAAACCAGTCATGAGTTTGACTCCCCTCACGCACCTTATCAATGCTGGCATGCAGCCACTTAGGTGTACCAAATAGACTTAATGCCTGATCCAGTAAATGCGGTCCAAGATCCCAAAAAATGCCAGTACCAACACCCGGCTCTTCTCGCCAACGAGCTTGTACTGTGGGACGAAAACGATCGAAACGAGAATCCAAATGCTTCAGCTTCCCTAATTCACCACTTTCAATTAACGCTTTAAGGCGTAAAAAATCCCCATCAAAACGACGGTTCTGATACACGCAAAACACCAAGCCATTTTGTTTCGCGAGGGTACACAAGGCTTCAATCTGAGATAAGCGAGTAACAGAAGGCTTTTCCAACAACACATGTTTACCGTTTTCTAACGCTTGTTTTGCTTGATCAAAATGCAACACATTTGGCGTAGTAATCACCACCAAATCCACATCCGGCGCCGCAAACACAGACTCCGCAGACGATACCACCGAGACATCAGGCAGGATCGCCCTCACCTCATCTGCTTTCGAACTGCAAACATACGCCATCTCCATGTCAGGATCATTCATCACAAAAGGCGTATGAAACACCCGCCCCGACAAACCAAAACCAATCAAACCAACACGAATCGCCATGCCACACTCCTTTTCAACTAAATCATTACAACTCTAAACAGTTTACCTCTAATTGAAAAAATTTGCTGCAATTAAAAAAATACAAACTAAACTATGCTGTATTACATTGTATTTTTTGTATTGTAGATTATAAACGAGAGTGTGAATGATATGAGCGTCACGACAGTAAGACTACAAGATGATACTGAGCAGCGTTTAGAGAGAATTGCCAACAAACTACAGCGCAGTAAAGGTTGGGTAATTAATCAAGCCCTCGTTGAATATCTTGAAAAACAGCAACTAGAACAAGAGCGTTGGCAACAAACTCTAGAAGCAATGGAATCCGCAGCACAAGGAAAAGTGGTCGCAGGAGAAGAAGTTCATGAATGGTTAAACAGCTGGGGATGCAAAGACGAGCTGGACGCTCCTAAGGTAAAATAATGAAACTGATCTACACGGAAGATGCCATCACGGATTTAAAACGGCTACGAGAGTTTATCGCCAAACACAACCCAAATGCAGCGTTACGAGTAGCACAAGAGCTCATTAGTAAAATAAACCTACTCGTGGATTTCCCTAATCTTGGGACTACCGTTAAATTAGCGCCGTCACCAGAAACAGTTAGGGACATGATTTTTGGCAATTACATTGTGCGTTATTCCATTCACAAAGAAACAATCATAGTACTTCGTATCTGGCATGGACTTGAGGGTGAACGTAAGTGATCACAATTCCAAACCTATAAGTTGGGCATTAAGAAAATCCACTTCTTTAATTATTTTGGGAAGTAATTCAGATTGACGGTCATATTCTCGTTCAATGAACTTCATAACTTCCATCCTTGGATAAGAGTTTCCAGAATAGACAAAAGGCTCAAAGTCCCAGCTGTAAATACCACTATCAACTTCTTTCAAGTTGTACGTTAGCTGACATGTAATATTTGACCAATGTTTCGTGTGATTTCCCCAAGCAAAAAAATATTTATAATCTTCGCCATCGGTATACTTCTTTAGCAAGTTTTTTAGAGAACTATACTTCTTACTTTCGTCGAGCTTTTTTACTAAAGTTGATAAGGAAATACTACGTTGATTAAGTTTGAGTTCATTATCATGATCAAAATCGAGGCAAAAATACACCACATGGGCTAACAAATCAGTGCCACTATGCAGGTTTCTCAAAAAGGCATTGATGTGGGCTTCACAAGCGACTTTAAAAAACTGCTCTTTCTCATCAGGGATTAGCACTCTATTGACTAATCCTCTTGCCCCAAGCCCTTCATTTTTGAATGCTTCTAAATGTTCTTGGTTAAGGCGCTTGTACTCTTTGTAGTGATAACGGCAATACATTTGATTCTGTTGAATCGAATTTAAAGGGGATATCGCTTTTCTATAGTCAGCAGTTTCGCATCGTGCTTTGATTCTTTTATCTAACGCCGACCAGTCCCAATAAGCAGCCATGATATCCCTTCAAAACGTTAAAATTTATCAAACAATGACATATACAAATTTCGTACTTGAAAACTCTAGCATCAAGTAAATACACAATTAACGGAACAAAGGTAAGCTGAGTCTTATTCCTGCTGACGCGCGGAGCTTGCGAAGCAGGCGCAAAGGAATAAGACTCAGCGTCCTTTTACCCAAAAGATTAAAGCACTTCCAGCTTAGCAAACGACAACACCAGCCATTTGGTGCCTTCATCATCGAAGTTAACCTGTACACGTGCTTGTGGGCCTTGGCCTTCGTAATTGATAACGAGACCTTCACCAAACACAGGATGATTCACTCGGTCTCCCATATTCACACTGACTTCAGGCGCTTTGTATTTATTTAACACGTTGCTGTTTTGCAATTTGCTCTTTTCATAACCGTAATCAGGTCGCTGTAAGGAAACAGGGCGGCTCACCTGAGAACGAAGGCGGACTTCTTCCAAACATTCTTGTGGTAGCTCTTTGATGAAGCGTGATGGGCTATTAAAGGATTCACTACCAAATAAGCGACGGGATTCCGCGTACGTGATATAGAGCTTTTCCATGGCTCGCGTAATGCCGACATAGCAAAGACGACGCTCTTCTTCGAGTCGTCCTGGCTCTTCGAAAGACATTTTGCTTGGGAAAACGTTTTCTTCCACACCCGTTAAAAACACCAACGGGAACTCTAGACCTTTTGCAGAGTGAAGCGTCATTAGCTGTACCGCATCTTGGTATTCATCCGCTTGCGCATCGCCCGCATCCAATACGGCTTTATCCAGGAACGCCATCAGCGGAGAACTAAACTCTTCGTCCTCATCACTCCAGCTGAAACCACCAGCCGCTCCCACCAACTCTTTTAAGTTTTCGATACGAGCTTCGCCCTTCTCGCCTTTCTCTTTTTCATGGAAAGGAATCAAACCCGCTTCTTCGATAATTTGTTCAAAAATATCGTTCAGGTTCAAATCTGGCTGCTGTACCGTGGTGCTTAAGCCTTCGATGAGATGCAAAAATGCCTTGATCGCATTGGTCGCACGACCCGGCATCAAGGACTGACGTACGACCTCTTGCGCGGCTTGCCACATAGAACAGCCATTATCGCGAGCAATTTCGCGCAAGGTACCAATACTTCGCTCACCAATACCACGAGGAGGTACATTGATCACCCGCTCCATAGCGCCGTCATCATTCGGGTCCAGCGCTAAACGCGCATAAGCCAAGGCATTTTTGATCTCAAGACGGTCATAGAATCTGTGCCCACCATAAATTCGATAAGCAATCTGTTCCCTAACTAAACATTCCTCGATAACCCGCGACTGAGCATTAGAGCGATACAAAATCGCCATGTCGGTCAAAGCCGTTCCCTTGTCGCGCCACTGTTTGATGATGCCAAGGATAAAACGCGCTTCATCTTGTTCATTAAAACCAGCATACAAGGAGATTGGCTCGCCATCGCCACTGTCCGTCCACAGCTCTTTACCTAGTCGATCATCATTGTTTTTGATTAAGCCGTTAGCGGCTTTCAGGATATGGCCGGTTGAGCGGTAGTTTTGCTCCAAGCGAATAGTATCTACGTCTTTAAAATCTTTGGTGAAATTATGGATATTTTCGATCTTGGCACCACGCCAGCCATAGATCGACTGATCATCATCCCCTACCGCGGTAATCGTGCCTTCGCTCCCCACCATGATTCGTAACCAAGCGTATTGTATGGTGTTGGTATCTTGAAACTCGTCTACCAATACATGACGAAAGCGCTCTTGATAGTGACGTAATAAGGCGGGGGTACTCAGCATCAATTCATGCGCCCGCAATAGCAGCTCACCAAAATCCAGTAAACCACCGCGCTCACAGGCTTCTTCGTAGTGGTAATACAGCTCGCGCATACCTTTGGAGAATGGGTCATGGCTGTCTGGCACATGAGCCGCTCGTCGTCCTTCGTCTTTTTGCGCATTAATAAACCAAGAAACTTGCTTAGGCGGCCAGCGAGTATCATCGATGTTTAGCTCTCGCATAATACGTTTGATGAGACGAAGTTGATCGTCACTGTCCATTATCTGGAAATTTTCTTTTAGCCCAGCATCACGCCAATGAGCACGCAACAGTCTGTGTGCTAAACCGTGGAATGTACCGACCCACATGCCTTGCGGCGGTACGCCCACCAGCTGCTCGATACGACCTTGCATTTCCCGAGCGGCTTTATTGGTAAAAGTTACCGCCATCAGGCTATAAGGCGACAATTCATAAGCGTGCATCAACCAAGCAATACGATGCACTAGGACTCGGGTTTTTCCTGACCCAGCGCCAGCCAAAACAAGGCTATTCTGCAAAGGAGCCGCAACGGCTTCACGCTGCTTGTCATTCAGTGAGTCGAGGATAAAAGAAACGTCCATTACATTCCGCCATAATAATTAATAAATTTGTCACAAAAAACGCGTAAAAATAGATTGATTTTTAACCTATTTGGGTTTTTTATTATCTTGAAATAAGTTGTGTGTCTATTTTGACTTTTTTTAACTGTCGATGACAGTGATCTATGCACTTCAATGTCGTCGAACGTCCAAAAGGGTATAACGATGAGCGATTTTGCGGAAACATTAACTGAAGTAAAAACCGACATAATACATGCTTCCATTAGTTTGGATAACGAGACCAAAGAACGAAATCAAAAGGAAGACGCGGCGCGTATGTTAAAAGCCCGACGTGCTATTGAACAGCATTTGGAACAAAAACGTTTGAGTCATGATATCTCAAACGGTTGGGATGATTAGTTCAAACTAACGTTAAAAGCACACAGAAAATACAATATGACCTAACACCATTGTTAGGTCTACACTCTTCCTTTATCTCTAAAATATCTTAGCCAATGATATAAATGCGACCAACTTCTCCTATTGGCATGTAAAAATCCTGTTTTCTAAAACCTATAGCTACATTTCTACACAGTAAATTATTGCCCTTTTTCGCCAACTTATAGCGGTTACTCACGTGTTGGAGTACCATATGGTCTGATTTTTTATATCTTCTAATCCATAATAAAAAAAGAAAATAACCCTCTTGGGGAGTTAACATGTTTGAACATATCCAAGCTGCTCCTGCAGACCCGATTCTTGGCCTGAATGACGCTTATAGAAATGAAACGAATCCCAATAAAATTAATTTGGGTGTTGGTGTATACAAAGACGAGCAGGGTGATACTCCGATCCTACAGTCTGTAAAGCAAGCAGAACAACGCTTGTTAACCCAAGAAAAAACCAAAAGCTACCTAAGTATTGAGGGGGCCCCCGCTTACCGGACTGCTGTACAGTCATTACTGTTTGGAAAGAATCATCCTATCATTGCCAAGCAGCTTGCTCAGACCGCCCAAACTCCTGGCGGAACAGGTGCATTACGCGTCGCCGCAGAATTCATTAAAAAGCATTTACCTGAAGCCACCATTTGGGTCAGTAACCCAACATGGGCCAACCATCAGTCTGTTTTTCAATCCGTTGGTTTAGAAGTCGGCAGCTATGCTTATTACAATGCTGATAACAAATCGTTAGATTTTGAAGCCATGCTGGCCAGTTTGTCTCAAGTCCCTGAAGGTGATGTTGTGTTATTCCATGGTTGCTGCCACAACCCGACAGGTATCGATCCGACGCCTGAGCAGTGGTATCAACTTGCCAAACTTTGCAGCAAGCAAGGTTTCTTAGCCTTATTCGACTTTGCTTACCAAGGTTTTGGGCAAGGCTTGAACGAAGATGCTCAAGGTTTACGTACCTTCATTGAACATGTACCTGAAATGCTCATTGCGAGCTCTTTCTCAAAGAACTTTGGCCTATACAATGAGCGAGTTGGTGCTTTAACCATTTTGTGTGAAACAGCGGAACAAGCCGAAGCATCTTTCACTCAAATTAAACGCTGTATTCGTACTAACTACTCGAACCCACCTTCACACGGTTCGGCGGTTGTCGCGGAAGTGCTTAATGACCCAGAACTTTTCGCATTATGGGAAAGTGAATTGACAGCCATGCGCACGCGTATCCACGAAATGCGTAGTCTGTTTGTTAATACTCTTAGAATCAAAGGGGTTACCCAAGATTTCTCGTTTATTTCACAACAACAAGGCATGTTCTCTTTTTCTGGCCTTACTCCAGACCAAGTGGCTCAGCTGCGTAAAGATTTCGGCATTTACATTGTTGGCTCAGGACGCATTAATGTTGCCGGAATGACTCACAACAATATGGATCCTCTTTGTGAAGCGATTGCTGAAGTCTTAAAAAGCTAATCTACAGCTTCAAATTGGATACGAAATAAAAAATGGCTTTAACTTTATGGTTAAAGCCATTTTTTATATTAGTCACACTTGTTTATTGTTTTCTCTCCTAAGAGACTGCTACCTTATAAGCTCTTTATAATCGCCACGGAAACTATCCATGACTGCCACACTCATTTATTGTTATGACCCCATGTGCAGCTGGTGTTGGGGATTCAGACCGACTTGGAGCAAACTACAAAAAGCGCTACAAGACTTAGTCGATAAAAACCAATTAACCATTCAGCCCATGCTAGGCGGCCTTGCTATCGATTCAGATAAAGCAATGCCTGATGAAATGAAAAGCAAACTCGAAGCAACATGGCACAAGATTCAAAACACGCTTGGCAGCGAATTTAACTTCGATTTCTGGAGAAACGCCGCTCCACGCCGCTCGACCTATCCGGCTTGTAGAGCTTGCTACGTGGCCAGAGACACAGGTTTAGAAGAAGAGATGTATCACGTCATCCAAGAAGCCTATTACCTAAAAGCTAAGAACCCATCAAATCTAAATACGCTTATTGAATGTGCAGAAAGTATCGGTATGAATGCAGACGGTTTTGAGAAAGCTATGCAGCATGTTAAAAACCAAGGTTTATTGGAAGAAGAAGTCGAACAAGCTCGGCACCTTGGTTTGAACTCATTTCCCTCTTTAGCCTTACTTATAGGTGATAAACTCACTCCCATTCCACTAGACTATAAAGATCATTCTAGTATGTTAAGGGCAATAAAAAAGGCGCTTCTGTAGCGCCTTTTTTACGTAATTTAACCCAGCAAATTATTTAACCCAAATATAACTTCTTACCATTTGAATCAAAGCGGCAGCTGAAACCACATAGAGCATTGGCATTGCCAGCTTATAGTCATTACCATCAACAAAAATCGCAACACAAGCAATGACCATTAAAGTCATTGTAAATAGGTGAACGAATGCGCACAAACCAAACTTCCATTTTGCCGTAATAATCACACCACCCACACCAAGAATAATACCTAAAGATCCACCAACTAGGACATCCATTGGCCAATGCACTCCAAGTAGTACTCGGCTCAAGCCTACTAAAGCAGCCAATATAAGGATAGATATTTTAAAATACATATTTTTTATATAGCAAAAACACATACTTGCAATCAAAAATGCCGTTACCGTATGACCAGACGGAAAGCTACGTGCTTTATAGGCTCTTCCTAAAAGATTGAAGGTCTCAGGATCAAGCACAGCTGGTGGTCGCGGCATAGCGAAGTAATCTTTCAGCAAATTAACTACAACAGCAGCAACAATGCTGGTAAACAAAACCGTCCAATGAAGACGAATATTACGACAAGAAAACAACAGTACTAAGGCAAGCAGAAACACTCCATCGCCAAAAACGGTCAGGTTTTCCAATAATAACGGTGAAATGCCTGAACTCAGTTGGTTGATTTCCATGAAAGCAAAATGATACCCCCCTATCCAATTTCCAACTAAAGCCATCACAGCTAGAACAGCAGCAAACAACAGCAAAATATGGATACTAGATTGAGAATAAGACGACGGTGTCATTCTTGCTTGATCTAACAGCGACTTATAATTTGAGGTTATCTTGGTGAGATAAAAACGCATAAAACTTTTCTCTACAGTGAAACAATAGATGTGCAAATTTTAAACTAAATAATTGCACATTATATACATAATAGATGAAAAATAAGTGAAAATGCATTTTAGATATATAAAAAATGGAATTTACTGTGCTTTTTTATACCTTTATGTGGAATTAACAAATGAAACATTGGAAAAATGAAACGCCAAAGGTTGAAGGTAGGCTTATCAGATAAGAGCAATGGCTTAAACTATATAGAAAAACTCCTTCTGTAGATTCACTAACATTTGTACAATACCCGACTAAGCACCTGCTCTTTTCTCGATACTACGCAACAACAAGGTCATAGGAACGAACCCCCTAATGAATAGCAATCGCTCTGTTTCGTCTAACTCAGGCTCTTTTTTCAAGCGCGGCCTAACATTCAAGCCTAGTACTTCGACCTTCGTAATCGTATTAGCTTTATTAAATGCCGTATTATACAACTGGCCTTTATTGCTCTTTTCATTAAAGAATTTAGACGGCTTAACCTTAAATGGCCTGCATACTTTACTGGTTGTCTTTACCGTTATTTATCTTGTCACCACCTTCGTGCTCTACCTACTCTTTATGGTTTCTCGGCGCTTAGGAAAAACAATTTGTGTCATACTGGCTTTAGCCAATTCATTAGCAGTGTACTTTGTGGTGAGTTACAACGTCATTCTCGGTACCAGTATGATTGGCAATATTTTAAACACTCAGTATTCTGAATCAGAACAGTTTTTAAGCCCTAAGTTAGTCATCTACTTTATTGTCCTAGGGGTTATACCTGCTTGGTTAATCATTCGTACTTCCGTGCAAAAAACCTCAAGACTACGACTCTTTATATACCTCATTATTACCATAATCGTGTCCTCTACTTTTCTATGGCAATCTCAAAGTAAATGGCTTTGGATCGATGACCACGCTAAGCAATTAGGTGGAAGAATCATGCCTTGGTCATATGTCGGCAACACAATACGTTATAAAGTGCAGCAATCTAAAGAAAACGTAGTACAAACCTTATTACCTGATGCCACTTTTCATTCAAATGAAAAAACGGTTGTTGTCCTTGTTATCGGCGAGTCAGCACGTGCCGAGAATTTTTCTCTTTATGGTTATAACAAGCCCACTAATCCGCTTTTAACAGCATCGAACGTTATTACTATGAAGAACGCCACATCGTGTGCAACATACACCACGGCTGCCGTGAAATGTATTCTGTCTCATAATGATCCAAGCGGCGTTTTTTCCGAAAATTTCGAACCCTTACCCAGCTACCTAGAGCGACAAGGCATTGACGTATTTTGGCGGACAAAAAACTGGGGAGAGCCGCCTATCAAAGTTGCCAGTTATCTTGATGGTGGTGATTTAAAAGCCAACTGTAAAGGCGATGAATGTGATTACGATGGTGTGTTATTAAGTCATTTGGCTGATCAAATAGAAGCATCGGATAAACAAAAAATCTTTGTTGTACTTCATCAAACAGGAAGTCACGGACCGTCTTATTATACGAAATACCCAAAAGAGTTTGAGGTTTTCAAGCCTGTTTGTCGCTCTGTTGAATTAAGTAACTGCACACAAGAAGAACTAATCAATGCTTATGACAATACCATTCTGTATAACGATCACTTTTTAGATCAATTGCGTCTGACACTAAAAAGTCTAAAGAACACTTCCAGTGCGTATCTTTATATATCAGATCACGGAGAGTCACTTGGGGAAAATGGTATTTATTTACACGGAACACCTTATTCGATAGCTCCTGAACAGCAATTAAAAGTGCCATTTTTTGTATGGATGTCACCTTCTTTTATCGCACAGAGACACGTTTCCGTCGATAAGTTAAAAGCTCGTAAAGTGAACACCCAAGCCAATATTTTTCACAGTGTCATGGGCGCCTTTGATATGGATAGTAAGATTTATAATAAAGACTTAGACATATTCAGAGCAGCACGTCAGCCATAAGTCTCGACAATAAATAATAAGGACCACTCTTGGTCCTTATTATTTAAACTTAGCAATGTCTTATCTAACCTTAACCAAAATCATGATTAATTAGATCCAACATGGGATTGTAAAGCGGCTCTGTTGTGACATTGCGAGACGTTTTCGCTTCCTTTTCATCACTCACTTTAGAGCCTTCTGTTGTATCCTTTTGACTGGATTCTTCGGGCGATGCTAAATCACTTTCAACCTTGTCGACCTTATTTTCTTCTAATTCAGTGTCATCCTCAGGTTGACCAACATTATCAGTCACTAAATGTTCCGCTAGTGCTTTGGCCAATGGTTCCACATCGTCTAAAGTAACGTTCACCGCCAGCCAATAATTTGCATCCGCTTCATGACTCACCAAAGCACCAGGGACAATAGCGTGACGAAAGCTGCCTAATAAGGCGGTCATGCTCGCCACTTCTAATGGTTTAGATAACCGCATCCACAAGGATATCCCGCCTTTGCTCGCTGCAAAGCTGACATGCTCACCAAGCCGAGATTCCAAATGTGCTTTAACACGTTCAGAATTCGCCCAAACATCTCTGGCTCGTTTCATTAGCGAACGCTTACTACTTGTCTGCAAAGCATCGCTCAATGCGATCTGCTGAACATCACTTAATGCCATATCAGCACTCAAAAAAGCGCCTTCTAACAACGTTTGATGGCGACCCGGTAAACACCAGCAGGCTGAACGACCAGCACCTTTAGATTCCACACCGCCTATATAAACAATATGATCGGATGAGTCCAAAGATTTATAAGCCATTAAAGAACCTGTGCGATAAGCTAGATGAGAACACAAATCCCACTCAATGACTGGTAACTTGGTTTCTTCAATAATCGCCAACCAACGGCGCAAACTAAGGTTACTAATCAATTGACCCGCTGGAAACGAAAACTGGCCCGGTAACACAATCAGGCGAATCGATTTGTCACGCAAGCAACGAATAGCTAAATCCAAATCAACGCCTCGTTCGCCTGCCGTTAAAGCAACCACCTGCCGACCTAAGCTTTGTAATGTAGTCGTAATTCTTGGATCACAAGGCGTTAATACTAAGACGCTGTCACCTCGTTGAGTCAGTGTTTGAACTGTTTGGGTGAACATGGCTAAAGGCGACTGACCTAACCAAAGATGCGATGCATGCGCTTTAATGCTTAACCCTTTTAGATACTCAATGACGGCTTCACGAACCGCTAAATGACCTTTACCGAGTACAGGAAGATGCACTTCTTCTTGACGAACTGCCGGGCTTAAAAATGCATCACTTTGATCGACCAAAGCACCACGGTGAGCAAGACATGACCAAGCCGGCTTAGTACCTTCATTAGCCAGTTCACGAAGTGCATCACCCGCCAATAATAGCGCCGGTTTTGTCTCACTACGATGACAAACAAAGTAACCAGATTTAGGGCGAGACTCGATCCAGCCATCTTCACTTAATAATTCATAGCCATGTATGACCGTGTTTAAGCTAAGACCCAATTGCTTTGATAACGCTCGCAAGGACGGCATTTTATCACCGGGCACAATCGCCTCTTGTGACATCTGATCCAAAAACCAATCCACCACACCTTTATATAAAAAATCCGCCACCGCTTTGTACCTTTTCTAGTTTGTCATCTAGTATCTGTAATCAATCATTATAGTTGTCTAAAAAAAACGCAAGTAAAAGACCAATAATTCGCGAATTTGTTGGGAGTTAAGGTACAATTTGCCCTATTTCCAGCACGAATTTAGCGGTTTTACTTAATTTAATTCCCTATCAGCGTCCGTTCACCGTTCAGAACAAAGTAGAGTACCCATGGCTTTTGATCCTTCTTCACTCCGTCACTTATTCCCTATTTTGGCGCAGTCAGCCTACGATCATCCATTAGTCTATTTAGATAATGCAGCGACCACACAAAAACCGTTACCCGTGTTGGATGCCATTCAAGATTATTACCGCAGCATTAATGCCAATGTTCATCGTGGTGCGCATTTCCTTAGTGACCGAGCAACCAATCGTTTTGAACAAGCCCGAGACACAGTCGCCCGCTTTATCAACGCGCCAGAGCAAAGCCATATCATTTGGACAAAAGGAACGACCGAAGCCATTAATACCGTTGCTTTTGGCCTTGAGCATTTACTCGAAAAAGGCGATGAAATCCTCATCACCAGTTTAGAACACCATGCCAATCTTGTGCCGTGGCAGCAATTGGCTTTTCGAACCGGTGCTCGACTTAGAGTTTTACCCTTAACCTCTAATGGCGAATGGGAGCCCGAGTTCAGTCGCTATTTTACCGATCGCACGCGTATCTTTGCTGCCACGCAAGTCTCCAATGCCATTGGTGTCGCTACCCCGTTACAAATGATGCTAGACCTCGCCAAACAACAAGGCGCCTTTACGCTGGTTGATGGTGCCCAAGCCGTAGCGCACTACCCTGTCGATGTACAAGTATTGAATTGTGATTTCTATGTCTTTTCAGGGCACAAGATGTACGCCCCCACAGGGATTGGCGTGCTTTATGGTAAAAGCCACGCGCTGGAAATATTGATGCCTTTTCAGACTGGTGGCGAGATGGTGCGTCATGTGTCTTACCAAGCCACTGAGTTCAATGTGCTGCCATATCGTCTAGAAGCTGGCACGCCTCATATTGAAGGCGCAATAGGATTGGCCGCGGCCTGTGATTTTCTTACTGCTCAAGATCGTCCAGCATTATTAGCTTGGGAGCAATCCCTCGCTACGCATGTTTTTAATCGTTTGCAGAAAGAAGGCGGCATCGAGATTTATTCTCCAGAAAAAAATACCACCTTGGTTTCCCTAAGTGTACCCAATATTCATATTTTGGATTTGAACGCTTACTTAGATAGCCAAGGTGTGGGGGTTAGAGCAGGAAGTCACTGTGCCCATCCTTTGATGGCGCAACTGGGTGTTGCAGGCACACTGCGTGCTTCTTTTGCTTGTTACAACACCATGGAAGAAGCCGATCGCTTCTGCGATGTATTAATTGAAGCCATAGACCTATTGAACGATGAGTAACACAATGACGGACTCAGCAAACATAAAAGCCCAACTGCAAGCCTGCCGAAGTAAAGAAGAAACCTTTAAAGCGTTAGTGACTTTAAGCAAAGCTTTACCGCGACTGTCTACCGAAGAAAAGATCGAAGACAACAAAGTAAAAGGCTGTGAAAGCGCCGTTTGGCTCATCATGGAAGAAAACAATGGCATACGCCACTTCAAAGCCGACAGTGACGCCAAACTCATGCGCGGCGTATTAGTCGCCATATTAAGCTTGGTAGAAGGAAAAATGCTGTCGGAAATACAAGCTATGAATTTGACCATCGAGCTGGAGGAACTGAATTTATCTAGCTACCTAACCAGCTCGAGAACCAATGGCGTGTTGGCGATTTTGGATAGAATAAACAAGGCATAACATTTCTTTTGCTTCAAAATGCCTGCCACTTAGCTTTTATTTACAAATATCAATGACAATCCAAAGCCAATAAATATTCCACCAGTTAATCGATGAAAGAGTCGGTTAATGTTCTCTCTCGCTAGATACTGACTAATTGATGTCGTTGCTAATGCATAAAAACCCAAGCCAACCATAGAACAACAAGCAAATGTCCCAGCTAATAAACAAAATTGCGGCAGCACGGCTTGATTCAAGTCGATAAACTGAGGAAATACGGCAGTGTAGAATGCAATGGCTTTAGGATTACTCATACCAACCACATAAGCTTCAGTAAAAAGTTTTTTACCTGTAGTTAAAGGTTTCGATTCCTTTTGTAGAGTCGGTTTTGTATATCGAGTATTCCAAGCTTTAACGCCAAGATACATTAAATATAAACCGCCCAATACTTTGATCAGGCTAAACAGTAAATCAGAAGCAAGAATAATGGCTCCCAACCCTGCAGCCGATAAACTGGCAAGGGTCATTACCGCCGCAACGTTGCCTGCCACCCCCTTCATGGATTGCCAAAAACCAAAATTAGCGGAGTTCTTTATAGCGAGCAACACCGCTGGACCGGGGGAAAAAGTCGCTACCAAGCAGATCAGCAAAAACAACCAATAATCCATCTTCATTCTCCCTACTGATATCTGAATTAAAATTTTTCGTTATCAACTTGTTTTAGGTTATTAATCTTAGGTTTCCCTAAAATTTTCAATTAAGCAAAACAGTACCGTGACTTTCTACTGAAGAACAGACTTAAGATAACAAAGTAACAGCTGTGAAAGCGCCGTGTGGCTTATCATTTCAGAAAATAATGGCATACGCCTTCAAAGCCGACAGCGATGCCAAACTCAAACATGGTGTATCAGTCTCCATCTAGAGCTTAGTTAAAGAACTAAAGCAAATACACGCTTAAGGAAGGTGCGAACAAGTCCTCTTGTCTCAGCATGTGGATAAAAGCCTGTTATTCGAGGCGAGTAGCGAATGTGAATAGTGGTTCTATTTTCGAGGTGCTCAACAAAGAATACAGGCTTTTAGGCCATGCCCTGCGGGTCTTTCAGAGAAAACGCCACATGTCGTTGCGACTCTTTGAAAGGTACCTACATTCCTTCAGAGTCGCGCCTTATTTGACGATTTCTCTGAAAGACTGAGGCTTAGTAGACTTATTCGCACCTTCCTTAATCTATACTCAATTATTAATAGATAAAACCCGCTATACCCAAAGCAATAAATAATAATCCCGTAATACGATTAATAAGTACGATATGGTGTTTCAGTAAGTGAGATACCTTATCAATAGTTAATGAAATCAACACATGGATAATAAAGGTAATCGTCACCAGTTCGATGGTAAGTAAAATAGCATAGGACACAAAATACTCATTGGATGGTACGAACATAGGGAACAATGCTCCAAAGAACACCAGTGTTTTTGGGTTTAATAACGAGATTAATACACCATTTTTAAAGCTATAGCCCTTTGCCGCTATATTCATTTCACTATCAGCATAATACAGTGCTTTACAACCTAAATAGCCAATATAACCACTACAAAGCCACGTCATAATTTGAAAGGCCTGCTCACTCGAATGAATGACAGCTAACAGCCATGTATTAGCCAGTAAAGAAGCTAACATCAGTCCGATAGCAATGCCAAAAATTACAGGCAAAGTTCCACGCAAGCTCTGATTAATACTGCTACTCACAACCGCTAAACCTCCCGGTCCAGGGGATAATGCTGACGCAAGACAAACCACCAAAAAGGCCCACTGACTTTCCATAAAACACTCACTAAGGCAACAAAACCATCAGAGTAATAAAGCAAGTCCGCGTTATCTTGTAAAAAATTGCTGTCGGTATGCCGATGGTGTAATTCCCATCGCATTCACAAACGCTTTTGTGAAATGGCTTTGATCATGAAAACCGCAACGATGGGCGACATCTATCGCACTCGCTCCCGCCTTCAATTGTGCTCTAGCGTGATTCAAACGTTGTTGGATTTGATATTGATGAGGAGTTAACTGATAACAGCGTTTAAATTCTTTGATTAAGTGAAACTTACTGATACCAGCCTGCTGTGCGACGGTTTCCAATGACACTTTGTGTTGATACTGATCAGCAAGATAATCCCGCACCAGCTCAATGTTTGATTGAGACGATCTGAGCGCTCTTGGCGATTGACCCCGTTGCGTTGCGTGTTTTTTCAGCAGGTTGACTAGAAACAATTCCCATTGCACTTCTAAATCCAATGTCTCAGCATCCGATTCGAGTTTAGCCAATAATAACTGCATTTCGAGACTCAAGCGTTTATCTGCCAAAATGCTCCCATCGAAGCTTGGCAAACCAGATCGCCCAAACAACTCTTGATATAATCTGCCCATACAATCTAAAGAAGGGTATAAAGCACGATAACGCCAACCTTCACCCTGTCCTTTAGAGCCCGTATGCAGTTCATCAGGGCTAACGATAGATAACTCACCAGGCACAGCATTATGCGTAGCACCTTTGTGACTAAAGTGCATCACTCCCGCATCAACAATAGAAATCACGTAATCAGCGTGAGCATGCTTACCAAATACCGTATCCGTGAATTGCGCATGAATCACCTCAAGGCCATCTAAAGATTGGTTACTCGTAGCATGACAATATTCACCTTTGTGCATTGCTAGATATCCTTCCTATTACACATTTGCAGCAACCAGATAATTAGTGATAGTCACTCTGCTTATTTCTGCATGACAACACAGTCGTTATCAAACTCTCGCATATTTTTAGCCACTTTTTGAATCGACTGTGTAAAGCTGAATAGAGACTTATGCTGGCGAGTATTGGTAGGATAAGCCAAACCATACGGGTAGTATATGGCAGGTTCAAAAGGTCGAATCACAACATCATTGCCTTCCCAAACTCGCGCAGCAAAAGGTTCCAATACCGCCACGGCTAGACCCGCTGCAATCATTGCATAGCCAGTATGGGAAGTATCTATCAGAATACGTTGCTTAATCTGAGACTTAACAGAACTCAATGCACCGCCCAGCTCACTCCAATATACAGGCGAACTATCAACAACCGTCAACACAGACTCTCCAATCAAATCTTGTGCGCAAATTACTTCTTTTTTTGCCAAAGGATGATCCGATTTGGCTGCAAAAACAAAACGTGCATTGCCTATAAACTCACGTTCGATTCCAATCAGTTGTGGTAATTCCAAACCAATCGCCAAATCAACGGCATTAGTTTGTAATTTCATCACTAATTCAGCCATACCATCCGTATGAATAGTGACGCGCTCATCTGGAAAAAACTTCTTGTGTTCCAACAAAGCTAAAGGCAATAAGGTACTTGCAATGGCTGACGTACTACCGATTTTCAGTTCACTTGGCGTTCGAGTGCGTATTTTAGAAGCCACAGATTCTAATTTCTCTAACCCTAAAAAACTCTCCTCAACTGAGCGAAAAAATTCCGTTGCTTCATGAGTTGGGTGCAGGCGCCCCTTACGTCGATCAAATAATGAGAAACCCAACGAATGCTCTAAATCACTCAGTAAACGACTTACCGCAGGCTGAGAAACATGCATTTCTGCCGCGGCAGCAGCCGTCGTTCCTCGTAGCATGATGTAACGGAAAGCCTCTACTTGCCTGAATTTCATACAAAATCAATCCTTTTCAATAACATTTAATTATCAAGCATACAATAATATAAGTGGAAGTCATCGACTTAAATACACATCATGAAAGTAGGTAAAGAATGAGAATTTTCATAGCTACTTTATGATTTCTGTCAAACGCCCACTTAAATAGGCCGTGATTAGATTAAAGTGCCTGTAGCCAAACGCCTCTTAATAGTAAGGATTATTTTAGTGACAGACATTTCATCCACACCAATACTGACCGTCGAGAATTTATCGGTAGAATTTGGTCAATCTCGTGTCATTGACGATCTTAATTTTTCCGTCATGGCAGGCCGAACACTGGCTATTGTTGGAGAGTCAGGGTCAGGAAAATCTGTTACATCACAATCCATTATGCGTTTAGCTGAGGGAACTGGAGCAACTTACCCAACAGGACGGATCCGGTTTACTTCCGAACAAGGGGAAGTGGATTTATTGACGTTGTCACAAGACAAAATGCGCTCTATTCGTGGTAAAGATATTGCGATGATTTTCCAAGAGCCAATGACCTCATTAAATCCTGTTTTTACTATCGGCGATCAAATAGCCGAATCCCTCTCTTTACACAAAAAAGTTAGTAAAACAGACGCTCTCGCGGAAAGTGTCAAGTTACTTAAAATGGTTCGCCTTCCCGATGCAGAAGAAATGCTCAAACGCTACCCTCATCAATTATCAGGCGGAATGAGGCAACGTGTGATGATTGCTATGGCATTGGCTTGTCGTCCAAAAGTGTTGATCGCTGACGAACCCACCACAGCACTTGATGTCACCATTCAAGCACAAATCTTAACCATCCTTAGTGACTTACAAAAAGAGCTCGACATGGCGGTGATTTTTATCACTCACGACATGGGAGTCGTCGCAGAAATTGCAGACGATGTGGTTGTCATGTGGAAGGGAAAGAAAGTTGAACAAGGACCAGTAAAAGACTTGTTTGCCAATCCTCAGCACTCTTATACCAAAGCTTTGTTATCTGCCGTGCCAAAACTTGGAAGTATGGCCGGAGAAGCTTTCCCCAAACGTTTTCCGATTACAGTAATGGATGATGGAACACCTCGCCAAGTAGGAAAAGAAACAATACAAGATACCGCACGCTATAATGAAAACCCATTATTATCAGTCCGTAACCTTGTTACACGCTTCGATAGTAAAAAAAGCTTTTGGGGAGGCGTCACGCACCGAGTGCATGCGGTAGAAAACGTCAGCTTTGATATCTTTCGTGGCGAAACATTAGCTTTGGTCGGAGAATCTGGTTCCGGTAAGTCAACGATTGGGCGCACCATACAACAGTTGCAGAAAGCCACCAGCGGGGATATTAGCTTTGAAGGCAAGCCTTTTACCTCCTTGAGTAAACGAGACCGACAGCGTTTACGTCGAGAAATCCAATACATTTTTCAAGACCCTTTAGCTTCACTTGATCCTAGAAAGACCATAGGTTTTTCTATTGCCGAACCAATCAAAACTCACAACCTTATTCGCGGTGAAAAAAATATTCAAAAGCGTGTTCATGAGTTATTGGAACGTGTTGGCTTAACGGCTGAACAGGCTAAACGCTATCCTCATCAATTCTCAGGTGGCCAACGTCAGCGTATTTGTATTGCCCGAGCATTGGCATCGAATCCCAAATTAATTATTGCCGATGAAGCCTTATCTGCGCTCGATGTCTCTATTCAAGCCCAGATCATCAATCTCTTCATGGAACTGCAAGAAGAACACGGCATTGCTTATTTGTTTATCAGTCATGATATGGCAGTTGTTGAAAAAATGAGTCACCGAGTCGCTGTATTATATCTTGGTCAAGTAGCCGAGCTTGGTTCTCGCCAACAAGTCTTAGAAAAACCAACCCATCCTTACACACAGCGCTTGCTTAGTGCCGTCCCCATTGCAGATCCAACCATTGAAAGAGATTTAGGACGCCTTAGCGGCGAAATCCCAAGTCCAGTCAGACGTGTAGGTGATGAACCTCGGATTCTTCCACATAAAGAAATCGCCCCGGGACACTTTGTCGCCGAGGCACCATAACTATAAAGAGCTATCCAACGATCACAAAAGACAGAACGGAGCGTTAAATAATGAACAGTAAAAAGACGTTAGGGTCGATTTTTAAAGCCCTCGCTATTACCAGCAGCTTAACTGCTGCAAGTTTCAGCTTTGCCAGCACATTAACAGTATCTTCTCCACAAGATCCCGGTAGCTGGGACCCAATTGATACTTTTTTGGTGAATTGGGCTTCTGTAGCCACCAATATCTATGATGGCTTAACCTATCGTGGTCCAGACTTGAAATTGCAACCTGGTCTTGCAACATCTTGGCAGCAACTGGATGACGGTAAGCGTATTCGTTTTACACTACGACAAGGGGTTAAGTTTCACGATGGTGAAAATTTTAATGCTGCTGCAGTAAAGTTCACCTTTGATCGTTTGATGGGTGACGAAGGTAAAAAAGGGCCACAACGCTCTAATTATTCAGCCATAGATTCTGTCGAGATCATTGACGACTACACAGTCGATTTTCACCTTAAAGCTGCGGATCCAGTCTTATTAACCAAGCTTGCCGGCTATGGTGCGATGATAGTGCCACCAAAATATATCCAAGAAAAAGGCGAAGATTTTTTTAACACCCATCCTGTTGGAACCGGTCCGTTTAAATTTGCTTCTTACGAACCAAAAGTTGGTATTAAATTGGAAGGCTTTGCAGGCCATTGGGGCGGCGCGCCAAAGTTAACTAACCTAAATTACCGCTTCATCAGCGAACCTTCAACGGCCGTTGCAGAACTTCAATCTGGTCGCGTTGATTTGATAATTCCGCCAACTATCCCGATTGGAATGATCACAACGATTGAAAAAGATCCCAACCTTGAAATCGCAACGACGATTAGCCCAACAGTTTATGCTATGCGGTTCAACACCAAAAACGGCATAACGAAGGATGAAAAAGTACGTAAAGCCTTAATTTACGGTGTGGATCGTCAGGCCATCATCAACTCCATCTTGGGTGGCCAAGCGGCACAAATTGCCAGCTTCCAAAGTGCTATTTCATTTGGTGATGACCCTAGTATGTCACCACTGCCCTATGACCCCACAAAAGCGATGCAACTATTAAAAGAAGCGGGAGTTAAACCGGGTACTAAGATTCAAATCGATATTCGCGGTAACGACGCCACCTTCAATGAAGTGACGCAAGCAATAGCCAGTTATCTGCAAATTATAGGACTAAACGCCACCATCAAACCCTATGAAACCAATGTTTTACTTAATGACATTATTCCCGCTGGCAAAACAGGTGAAATGTTCCAGCAATCTTGGGGTGGATGGACATTAGACTACGATAATACTGCGTATTTCATGTATCACACAGGCGAAAAATGGAATCCATACGACAGTGACCCAGTGTTAGATAAGAAGTTAGAGTCTCAGCGCTCTATAACTGATCGCGCTAAGCGATTAGAAATACTCCAGTCTATCGCAAACTACACTGCCAATAGGGCACTAGAAATGCCTTTGTATAATTTAAACGCTATTTTCGCTGTCTCTAAAAAAGTGAAAAACTTTACTCCTGTACCTGATAGCCGTTTGCGTTTAAACGAAGTTACAGTGGAATAAAACTCTAACTTCTCTCTATTCGATAAGGCGCATTGCTCAGAACACTAACCTATAACTGGGCAATGCAACTTATTTTTTAAGACTGCCCTATCAGGTTGTCTTAAAAAATAAGTTCAATTTAAAGGAAAGGTCATGGCAAACTTTTTAATGAAACGATTTCTGCAAGCGGTATTCGTACTGTTAGCAGTCACCTTAATCGTTGCTTTTGCTATACGTTTAACAGGGGATCCAGCACTTATGCTGACTCAAGGGGCCGGCAGTGTGACTGAAGCTGACCTGATGTTAATTCGTGAAGCATTGGGCATCAATAAGCCCTTTTTTGTTCAGTATTTTGAATTTCTAAAAGGCTTATTCAGCTTCGATTTTGGTCGTAGTTTCTTAGGTGGAACACCGGTTGCCGATCTAATTAGTAAATCCTTACCAGCCACGTTAATGCTGGCCTCAGCGGTTATGTTTGTATCGATCGTGATCTCTATCCCTTTGGGTATTAAAGCGGCCGTTTCTAAAGGTAAATGGGTCGATCAAACTATTCGAATCGTCTCTTTAGTTGGTTTGTCTTTTCCCAACTTTTGGCTAGCTCTAATGCTGGTGCTGATGTTTTCTGTATGGCTACAATGGTTACCACCAAGTGGAATGAATGGCTTCACTAGTTTCTTAATGCCTGCTTTCACCATGGCGATTATTTTAACCGCCATCAATGTACGCCTTGTTCGTTCATCAATGCTTGAAACCCTTCAGTCACAATACATTATGGTGGCAAGAGCTAAAGGACTAAGCGAAAACACCGTGCTTTATAAACATGCCTTACGCAATTGTGCGATTCCACTCATCACATACTTCGGTCTACAGTTCGGTGGGCTACTTGGCGGTATTGTCATCATCGAACGCGTTTTCAACTGGCCTGGCCTTGGAACATTGGCTTTCGATGCAGTGAGTAGCCGTGATTATCCAGTATTACAGGCCGTTATCACCATTTTATCCATGCTCATCGTTAGCGTTAACCTGTTGGTTGATATTGCGTATGGCTTGATCGATCCACGCATTCGTACGGAGTAACACAAGATGTCAGCCAAGCGTTTTAATGTCAGTTTGTCTCAATATAAGAGCTTAGAGTTCATTCTCGGCGTGTTACTCACTGGAGGAATCTGCTTTTTAGTACTGTTTTCTGATTTCTTATTTCCAGGAGCCGATAAAATCAATTTATCCGCTCGCTTATTAGAGCCTTTTACTCATGCTGGGCATTTCTTTGGTACAGATCCACTAGGACGAGATGTGATGGCTCGCGTTGTATCAGGCGGTAAAATTTCCTTGCAAGTGGGCTTTTTATCTGTAGCAGGCGCCGTGGTATTCGGCGTAATAATGGGATTAATCTCAGGTTATTACCGAGGTTTCTGGGATGTCATTGTAATGCGTTTTGCCGATGTACAACTGGCCATGCCATTTATTCTTTTAGCCATTACATTTATTGCCATTGTTGGCGGTGGCTTAGCAAACATGATTTTCTTGCTAATTATCTCTCAATGGGTTCAATACGCTCGATTAGTTAGAGGATCAGTGTTATCTCTGCGTGATCGAGAATTCATCCAGTCAGCACAAGCCATTGGGGTTAGTCACTTTAGTATTTTATTTCGTCATTTACTGCCGAACCTTATTGGTCCTGTCATCGTACTAATGACTCTGAATGTGGCAAACAACATCTTGCTAGAAAGTAGTCTAACTTTCCTTGGTCTTGGCGTAGATCCATTAACTCCAAGCTGGGGGGGCATGCTCGCTGATGGCCGTACTTACATTCAAAATGCTTGGTGGGTCAGTGTGTTTCCAGGCTTCGCTATTTTATTAACGGTTCTAGGATTGAACCTTCTAGGTGATTGGCTTCGTGACAGCCTTGATCCGACAGGTAGGACATCACGATGAGCACTATTTTTTCTTCCACTCAGACTCCAACCTTACAGCAATTGATCAAGCAATTTGGTAAGACAGAATATCAAGGCCAATTAATAGAAGCATGGGTATTTGCCAATCAAGAACATCGTCAATATGCCGAATCAGCTTTACTAGAATTAGGAGTCAAAGCCAAATTTAGAAGTGCTTATAAACCACTTTTGCACTTTTTTTTAGAAGAAATGGACGTTATTTCGAGTAATGTTACTCGCATTGAAGTGCACTACCCCGTTGATCAATCTGCATCGGAAAAGCGTTTTCTACTAGAGACCTACCCGCTTTCTACTTTGGTGGGAAAAGCAAAGATTCATTTTGTCGCTCACTCTAAAGCGTCTTATTTTTACGATGTTATCCTTCGATCTGAAACAGGTATTCAAACGCAACATAAAGTATTCGCTCCTAATCATCTGCATCTAGATTTTACTAATCAAACACATCTGTCACCAACAGGTTGGTTAAAAATCACAGATACCGCCGGAAAAACCACGGTGAATGAGCGTTTAATAACTGATTACGAAACCCTGTTTAACGCTGGTATGGCAGCTATTACAGAACATACTTGGAAAGAAAACGAACCCTATTTCGAAGAATTAAATATCCAAGTGTCCCTGCCTTGGAAAGACCAACCTCTCCCTTATCGGCATGAAGTTATTAGTCTATGCGAAGCTTTGCATGAGGATTTCTATTTTTCATTACAAGAATGGTTCAAAGCAAAAGCGGGTTACCTTCCTAGTGAAAGGATTAGTCAGCCGGGTCAAATTGTTCCAGAGATACATTATTCAGAAACGAATGACCTAACAATCGCCATAGAAACAAGAGTATATCAAACAGAAAACTCGGCAAGTCAGCAAAGCCTAGAAACGGCCGAAGGGCCAATCAGTATGTCGCAAGTTGAAAATGAACTCGCGAAAATCACAGGTGATATTTTTACGGCTGATACAATAGCAGGCCGAAAAGTAAATGCTCGCTACCACCCAGGCCAAGACTTCTCTGTGATGATTAGTGGTGGACAACACGCTAATGAAACAACCGGTGTTGTTGGAGCTTTGCGTGCAGCTCACGTTCTGAATCAACAAGAAGGCAGCCATTTTACGATCTCGCCATTGGAAAATCCTGATGGTTACGCTTTGCACCAAAGGTTAATCAAAGACAACCCGCAACATATGCATCATGCTGCTCGCTACACAGGATTGGGTGATGATTTGGAGTATAGAGACACAGGCATTCTTTACGAAAAAGAAATTCGCCATAAAGCTCGACAAATAAGCCAAGCACAGTTGCATATTAACCTTCATGGTTATCCATCTCATGAATGGACTCGGCCTCTTTCTGGTTATGTTCCTCACGGTTTTGATATGTGGACTATACCAAAAGGTTTTTTCTTAATTTTACGTCACAGCATGAATGAAAAATGGGCGGCCTATGCCGAAAAATTCATTCAACAAGTCACACTAAAACTGAGCAATATTCCAGGTGTATTGGCGTTTAATCATGAACAAATTGAGCTTTATAAGAAGCATGCAGGAGAAACAGACTTTCGTATAATAAACAGTTTTCCTTGTCTTATTTCTCATGGCAAACCCGAAGACATTCCTATACAACTTATTACTGAATATCCTGATGAAACCATCTATGGGGAGCATTTCATTACGGGCCATGACGTACAGAAAGCCACCGTCTTAGCCGCCTACGAAGTACATCAGCGGCTATCTTCGAACTCATAGCAAAAATATAGATCGGACAAAGAGTATTTGTCTGATCTATAGCCTAAAACCTTTTATTACAGATATATCTCAAATAGTTTAAAGGTATCAGATCGGCAGCTAGGCAAAACTAAAGATGAAAAAATCCATTCCCTAGTAGAGCTGTTCATCCATTTTCAACATCATGCATCGGCTAACTGAGATCCTACTTGATTAGCCTTCTGCGCCAGTTTTTCCAACACTCGACTGACAGCCACAAAGCCAAAAGTGGCCGTAACAACTGTGCTAGCACCAAAACCTGTATCGCAATTCATCTTGGTTTCTGTATCCCCTTTTTGGCGTTGCTCGCAAACTGTTCCATTCAACTGTGGGTATTTTAATTGTTCCAAGGAGTACACACATTCGATATCAAAGCGACGTTTGGTATTACGTGAGAAGTTATAGTGACGTCTTAAAAAGTTGCGCAATTTAGCGGCCAAAGGGTCCTGCTCTGTACGCGATAAATCAGCAATTTGGATCTGCGTTGGATCAATTTGACCGCCAGCCCCACCAACGGTGATAATTTTTCGCTTATTGCGCTTACACCAAGCGATTAGAGCGGCTTTTGGCTTTAAGCTATCAATCGCATCAATAACATAATCAAATGGCTCAGAAAGCAGCTCAGAGATATTATCTGGAGTAATAAAATCTTCGATGCACGTCACTTGGCAATCGGGGTTAATCAGCTTTATTCGTTCTTCCATGGCCTCTACTTTGGCCTTACCTATGTTGCCATCCAGCGCATGAATTTGGCGATTGGTGTTAGTGACACACACGTCGTCCATATCGATCAGTGTAATTTTACCTATGCCTGAGCGCGCCAAAGCTTCCGCAGCCCAAGAACCAACGCCACCAATGCCAATGACACACACATGAGCTTGCGTGAAGTATTCATAGGCAGCGTGCCCATATAAACGGCGAATGCCACCAAAGCGTTGATCATTTATCAATTTTGTCTCCTCGCAGTGGGTCTACCCTGCGCTTTTCATCCTAATACGTGTATTCTTGCACTTAGAAAATGGTAATTAAACTTTATCAATCATTTTGTACTGTGAGCGCTATGATTCAGCAAGCCTTTGAAATGCTTGGGTTAACACCAAGAGAAATGCAACTTTATCAAACCTTATTAAAGCTCGGACCCTCTTCAATTCGAGACATTGCCGAACACAGTGGCATTAATCGCGGTACAACCTATGAGTCACTAAAACAGCTACAAGGTAAAGGCGTTGTGAGCTATTTCCCTAAAGGAAAGCGACGACTTTTTAGCGCAGAAAATCCCGATATTTTATTAAATCTAGCGGAAGAAAAGCGCAACCGCTTGGACAAAACTATCGAAAATCTTAAAAATACGATTATTCCTAATTTGCACCAACAGCAACCAGATTATCATCAAACCAATGTTCGTTATTACGAAGGAGATGATGGTATAGAGTGGGTGTTGCGCGACATTTTAAACGTGGTGTCGCAACAAAACCATAAAGAATATTGTGTGTTTTCTTCTAAACCGATTCGGCCTTTTTTATATCGCCCATTCCCCAACTATACGAAGCAAAGAGTAAAACTAGGTATTAACGTAAAGGTAATCGCCTTAGGAGATGGTGGTGAAGAAGCCGAATTATCGGAAAGGAAATGGATTAAAACCGAGGGTTCAGTCGACGCCAGTTATATTGCTATCTACCCACCCAAGTGTGCAATCATCTCGTTAGCCAGTAACAACTTCCCGTCGGCAGTCGTACTAGATTCAAAAGACATTGCCAAAGCACAGCAGATCATCTTTGATACTCTGTGGAAGATGCTTTAAACGCCAATCGAGCAAGCCAAATTTCAGTCAATAAAAAAAGCAGCTCGAAAGCTGCTTTTTTGTCTTTTCCCTCAACCTTTCCGCTTATTTCTTATCGCGAAACTGCTGAAGTGTACGTAAGCGAGCCATGGCTTCTACCAATTCTGCTGTCGCACGTGAATAGTCGACGTCTGGTTTTTGGTTAGCTAAAAGCTCTTTAGCATGTGCCTGAGCTTTTAGTGCCGCCTCTTCGTCCAGATCTCTTGCACGAGTGGCTGTGTTAGCCAAGACGGTGACACGGTGCGGTTGAACTTCTAAGAAGCCACCGGACACGAAGATAAACTCTTCGTCACCATTTTCTTTAACCACACGAACAGGACCTGGTTGCAGAGTCGTCAACAATGGCGCATGTCCAGGCATAATGCCCAAATCGCCATAGCTGCCTGCAGCCACAAGAGATTGTACCGTACCGGAAAAAATCTCTTGTTCAGCGCTTACGATATCGCAGTGTACTGTGATAGCCATAAGTTGCCTCTCTTAGTCATACTTAGCAAAAGCGCTTAAGTGCGCTTTTGCTTCGCGTGATGGTTAAAGTTTCTTAGCTTTCTCGACAGCTTCGTCGATGCTACCAATCATGTAGAACGCTTGCTCTGGAAGGTCATCAAACTCACCATCCAAAATACCTTTGAAGCCACGAATTGTGTCTTTCAAAGAAACATACTTACCAGGAGCACCAGTAAATACTTCTGCTACGAAGAAAGGCTGAGACAAGAAACGCTGGATTTTACGAGAACGGTTAACCGTTTGCTTATCTTCTTCAGATAACTCGTCCATACCCAAGATTGCGATGATGTCTTTCAATTCTTTGTAACGTTGCAATACCATTTGTACGCCACGCGCTACATCGTAGTGCTCTTGACCGATAACAAGTGGGTCAAGCTGACGAGAAGTAGAATCAAGTGGGTCGATCGCTGGGTAGATACCCAAAGATGCGATGTCACGAGACAATACAACCGTTGCGTCCAAGTGAGAGAAGGTTGTTGCTGGAGAAGGGTCAGTCAAGTCATCCGCAGGTACGTATACCGCTTGAACAGATGTGATAGAGCCCGTCTTAGTAGAGGTGATACGTTCTTGAAGAACACCCATCTCTTCAGCAAGTGTAGGCTGGTAACCTACCGCAGATGGCATACGACCTAGCAATGCTGATACTTCAGTACCGGCAAGCGTGTAACGGTAGATGTTATCTACGAAGAAAAGTACGTCACGACCTTCGTCACGGAATTTTTCTGCCATAGTCAAACCAGTCAAAGCAACACGTAGACGGTTACCTGGTGGCTCGTTCATCTGACCGTATACTAGAGATACTTTGTCGATTACGTTCGAGTCAGTCATCTCGTGGTAGAAATCGTTACCTTCACGAGTACGCTCACCAACACCTGCGAATACAGAGTAACCGCTGTGCTCGATCGCGATGTTACGGATAAGCTCCATCATGTTTACGGTTTTACCTACACCGGCACCACCAAACAGACCAACTTTACCACCTTTCGCGAAAGGACAAACAAGGTCGATAACCTTGATACCCGTTTCTAGCAATTCGTTGCTAGAAGACTGCTCAGCATAAGAAGGAGCAGAACGGTGAATAGACCAACGCTCTTCTTCGCCGATAGGACCTTTTTCATCAATAGGGTTACCTAGAACGTCCATAATACGTCCTAGAGTTTGCGTACCTACTGGTACAGAAACCGGTTTGTTTGTGTTTTGAACAGCCAAACCACGCTTCATTCCATCGGTAGAACCCATGGCGATAGTACGAACAACACCATCACCTAGTTGCTGTTGAACTTCCAACACCAACTCTTTGCCCTCAATTGTCAGGGCATCATATACTTTTGGCACGTCATCACGTGGGAATTCCACGTCGATAACCGCACCGATAATTTGTACGATTTGTCCGCTACTCATGTTCGGATCCTCTTAAATACCTAAATACCTTAAACCGCTGCCGCGCCGCTGACTATCTCAGAAATTTCCTGAGTAATCGCTGCTTGACGAGCCTTGTTGTACACCAACTGCAATTCATCAATGATATCACCAGCGTTGTCGGTTGCGTTTTTCATCGCAAGCATACGAGCTGCTTGTTCACACGCAATGTTCTCAACCACTGACTGATATACTTGAGATTCAATATAGCGAACCAATAATCCGTCTAAAATTTCAACGGCTTCAGGCTCGTAGATATAATCCCAGTGGTGCTTTAACTCTGTATTCTCTTCCGCTTTCAATGGCAAAAGTTGCTCAACCGTCGGTTTCTGAGTCATGGTGTTCACAAACTCATTTGAAACTACATAAAGACGATCAATACGACCTTCATCAAATGCGTCTAGCATCACTTTTACACTACCGACTAGGTCGTCAGCTTTCGGTGCATCACCTAAGCCAGTGTGTGCTGCTGTGACATTTCCGCCGTAGTTACGAAAGAATGAAACGGATTTAGAGCCAATCGCACAGATGTCGATTTCAACACCTGAATCAGCAAACTGTTTCATATCTTTAATAGCTGCCTTGAACACGTTAACGTTCAAGCCGCCACATAAACCACGGTCAGAAGAGATTACGATATAACCAACACGCTTCGCCTCACGCTCGGTAAGGTAACGGTGTTTATACTCAGGATTCGCGTTGGCCAAATGACCAACTACTTGGCGAATTCGTTCCGCATACGGACGAGAAGCGGCCATACGATCCTGAGCTTTACGCGTTTTACTTGCTGCTACTTTTTCCATAGCGCGAGTAATTTTACGCGTATTGTTAATGCTCGAAATCTGAGTGCGTATCTCTTTTCCGACTGCCATAATAGAACTGCCCTTGTGAGAATGTTATTTCACAAACTGCAAGAAAATGGTGACAAGCTAACAGATTAGTTTGTCACCAAAGTCATTACCAAGTTTGCGTCGCTTTAAACTTCTCGATTGCCGCTTTAAATGTCGCTTCAATCTCGCCGTTAAAATTACCAGTTTTGTTAATGTCAGCCATAAGATCAGTGTGTTCACTGTTCATGTAGCTCAACAAAGCCGTTTCAAAACTACCAATTTTGCTTGTTTCAACATCTTCAAGGAAGCCATCATTAGCAGCGTAAAGAACTACGCCCATATCAGCTACAGACATAGGAGAGAACTGCTTCTGTTTCATCAGTTCAGTAACCTGTTTACCGTGCTCTAGCTGTTTACGAGTCGCTTCATCTAGGTCAGATGCGAACTGAGCAAATGCTGCCAATTCACGGTATTGAGCCAATGCTAGACGAATACCGCCACCTAGTTTCTTAACGATCTTAGTTTGCGCTGCACCACCAACACGAGATACAGAAATACCGGCGTTCATCGCTGGACGGATACCTGCGTTAAACAAGCTCGTCTCAAGGAAGATTTGACCATCTGTAATAGAGATAACGTTAGTCGGTACGAAAGCCGATACGTCACCACCTTGTGTTTCGATGATTGGCAATGCAGTCAAAGAACCTGTTTTACCTTTCACTTCACCATTAGTGAACTGCTCAACGTACTCTACGTTTACACGAGATGCACGTTCAAGAAGACGAGAGTGAAGGTAGAATACATCACCAGGGTAAGCTTCACGACCTGGTGGACGACGAAGTAGCAAAGAGATCTGACGGTAAGCCCAAGCTTGTTTCGTCAAGTCATCATAAATGATCAATGCATCTTCACCGCGGTCACGGAAGTATTCACCCATAGTACAGCCAGTGTATGGCGCAATGAATAGCATAGACGCTGGATCAGATGCACCCGCTGCAACAACAGTGGTGTATTCCATAGCGCCCGCTTCTTCAAGCTTACGTACTACGTTTGCAATTGTAGATTGCTTTTGACCGATAGCAACGTACACACACTTAATGCCAGAGTTTTTCTGAGCAATAATGGTGTCGATCGCTAGCGCTGTTTTACCAACCTGACGGTCACCGATGATCAACTCACGCTGACCGCGGCCTACTGGAACCATGGCATCAATTGCCTTGTAACCAGTTTGAATTGGTTGATCTACTGACTGACGAGCGATTACGCCCGGTGCCACTTTCTCAACTTTATCCGTTAGTTTTGCATCGATAGTGCCTTTGCCGTCGATTGGGTTACCCAATGCGTCAACAACACGACCTAGCAATTCAGGACCGACTGGAACTTCCAGAATACGGCCTGTACATTTTACTTTTTGACCTTCAACAAGGTCTTGGTATTGACCCAATACAACCGCACCTACAGAGTCACGCTCTAGGTTCAAGGCCATACCGTAAACACCACCAGGGAATTCAATCATTTCCCCGTACATAACATCTGCCAAGCCGTGGATCAGAACGATACCGTCTGCCACGCTGACAATTGTGCCCTCATTTTGGGCATCAGAAGATACATCGAGGTTCTCGATGCGCTTCTTGATAATCTCGCTGATCTCAGATGGATTCAGTTGCTGCATGCTACATTCCTCAACCCTGGTTTCGACTTAACGAAACACTAGGAGTTTATCGCCTCGGCTAGTTTCGCTAATTTACCGCGTACTGAACCGTCGATGATTAAGTCACCGGTACGGATAACCACGCCACCAATTAGGCTCGCGTCTGTTTCACTGGTTAAGTTGACAGTACGGTCCAACTTTTTAGTCAGTGAAGCGGCTAATGCTTGTGTTTGTTCAGCTGTTAATTCAAATGCAGACGTAAATTCAACATTTACGGCTTTTTCAAAATTCAGTTTGAACTGTAAAAATAACTCAGAGATAGCAGGAAGAAGCGCTAGACGCTTATTCACAGCCAAGGCCAACAAAAATGCTTTACCTTGCTCAGTTGTTACTTCTGCACAAACGTCCGCTAGAGCGTTTGCCTTCTCTTCCGCACTAAAAGCAGGATTTTCAAGTGCTGTTTTAAGCTTAGGCTCAACTGTTACAGTAGCTAATACGTTTAACATATCAGCCCACTCAGTAATGTGGCCTTGTTCTCTAGCAACTTCAAAAACCGCTTTAGCGTACGGTCGCGCGACTGTTTTTAATTCAGCCATTAGACCCTCGCTTAAAGCTCTTTGGCGAGCTGTTCAACGATCTCGCTATGTGCTTTTTCGTCAATGGTGGCTCCCAAGATCTTCTCGGCACCAGCAAATGCAAGAACGGACACTTGAGCACGCAATGCTTCTTTAGCACGCATTACGTCTTGTTCGATCTCTGCTTGAGCTGCTTCGCGCAGACGCTTGCCATCAGCAATCACCTGCTCTTTTGCCTCGTCGACCATTTGGTTCGCACGTTTGTTGGCTTGTTCAATTATCTCGGCCGCGTTTTCTTTGCTTTCACGTAAAATTTGAGCGGCTTGTTCTTGTGCCAACTCTAGATCACGTGAAGCACGATTCGCTGCTTCCAAACCGTCCGCAATTTTTTTACTGCGCTCTTCGAGCGCAGTAATAACTGGTGGCCATACATATTTCATGCAGAACCAGACAAAAATCGCAAACGATATAGCTTGGCCTAGAAGTGTGAGATTTAAGTTCACGCTAATACCCTCGCTTTTAGTCGTTTAAAAATTATTTCCGCAATGTTTTGCAGAATATTAACCAGCGACCAAAGCAACAAAAGGATTCGCGAAAGTGAAGAACAATGCGATACCTACACCGATCATTGTTACGGCATCTAGAAGACCCGCTACGATGAACATTTTAACTTGCAGCATTGGAACCATTTCTGGTTGACGCGCAGCGCCTTCCAAGAATTTTCCACCCAAGATACCAAAACCAATCGCAGTACCTAGGGCACCTAGACCGATTAGAAGGGCTACAGCAATCGCAGTAAGACCAACTACAGTTTCCATTTTAACTCCTACATTTTCACAGTTTTAGATAAGGTTTAAATTATTACTTTAAAGAACACACTTTTAGTGATCTTCGTGCGCCATACTTAAGTAAACAATAGTCAACATCATAAAGATGAAGGCTTGAAGCACGATGATCAAAATATGGAAGATTGCCCATGGCACAGACAGAGCCCATTGTAGACCCCATGGCAATATAGCAATCAAAATAAAGATCAATTCACCAGCATACAAGTTACCGAACAATCGCAATGCTAATGAAACAGGTTTCGCAAGTAGACCAACACCTTCAAGCAATAAGTTGAAAGGGATCATCCATTTGCCAAATGGCTGTAACGTCAGTTCACCAACAAATCCACTAATGCCTTTCACTTTGATGCTATAAAAAACAATCAAAACAAACACAGAAAGTGACATGCCTAATGTGGCATTAATATCTGTTGTTGGAACAAATTTGAAATACACATGATGAGGATCAGCACCAAATAAGGTCGCACCAATCCATTGAGCTGTCGCAGGCAAGAAGTCTACAGGGATCAAATCCATGAAGTTCATCAAGAAAACCCAGACAAAAATGGTTAGAGACAGGGGTGCAATGACCTTGCTCTTACCATGAAAGGTTTCTTTGACGCTGCCATCAACAAACTCAACCATCAACTCTACAAAGTTCTGTAGACCAGACGGTGTATCTGTCGAAATTTTCTTTGCTGCTTTACGGAACAACCACAAAAACAATAACCCCAAAGCAATCGAAATCGCCATAGTGTCTACATGAATTGCCCAGAATCCCATATCTGCTGCTTCTTTAGCATCATGGGCAAGACCCCATGTACCATCAGGATGTTGACCAAAGGTCAAATTCTGAAGGTGATGCTTTATATATGAAGAAGCTGTTGGACTTTCAATACCCATACTTATATCCACGCTCTCTCAATGATTAAAATCCTATTACCTATCACGCTAGGCATTTCTAAGCATGATAGGGCTGAGCCAATGACTCAAAATTGCGCCACCAAAACCTGCAAAGAAAGCCCCTGCAGCTAACGGTTTAATCAGAAGAAAAACCAGCGACAATAAAACCACTGTCATAGCCAATTTACCGGCTTCTCCTCGATAGAATGATCTAACAACATCCTTTGCTGGGCGAGTTCCTTTGTACCCGAAAATCCGCCAAGCCATATAAATACTCGGTAAAATGCTGGTCAAAGCCCCCAATATAAATGAGTACCCATACAGACCACCAGCAATGTAAAAAATTCCCAAAGAAACAAAAAAAGTGAGTAATAATTGTAATAAAAGGAAACGAAATATAGCCTTCTTTTTTGCGCTAATAATTTCACTCGCGCGCCTTGGCTTTTTTGTCTCCATTCCCCAACTCTCTTTGCGCACAATAAAAGTGCAATCAATGTGATGATTTACAAAATTCGAGGCATTATAGGGGTAATAGCGGCCTTGTTCAACTTAAACTGATTTACAGGATCACTTTAGTAGCATCTTGTCTAGATAGAAAAACCCTCTTATCACAAATTGCTTCATTTCCCTTCAAGCAATTCACTGATCAAGAGCTCTAGGTGTTCAGGGTTGCGGTATTCAATAACCAACTTGCCTTTACCTTTGGCAGAAGGTTGTATTTTTACCGCGGCATTAATCTTTTGGCTAATGCGTTCTGCTTCTGCACTCAAATCAGGCAGAGGAGGTTTGTTATCTTGATTTTTTTCTGTGACTTGAAAATTTTTAACTAATCTCTCAGTCTCACGAACAGACAAAGATTTTGTCACTACCTGTGATGCGGCTTGAATTTGCTTATCGTGTTCTAGAGGCAATAACGCTCGCGCATGACCCATTTCAATATCACCATGCTCGAGAAGACGACGAACTTCAGGGGTTAAGCCTAATAGTCGTAATAAGTTAGCAACCGTAGAACGAGATTTACCGACAGTATCGGCCACTTCTTGTTGTGTAAGATGAAAGTCTTCAACTAAACGCTGTAATGCCAGTGCTTCTTCCACTGGATTTAGGTCTTCACGTTGAATGTTTTCAATCAATGCAAGAACCACAGCATCGGCATCTTCAACATGCCGAACAATAACCGGCACTTGTGTTAAATCCGCTAATTTGGCCGCTCGCCAACGACGCTCGCCAGCAATAATTTCATACTGATTGTGGCCATTTGGACGCACAACAATAGGCTGCATAATGCCTTGAGTTCGGATTGATGAAGCTAAATCTTCTAATTGCGCAGGATTCATGTCACGACGAGGTTGAAATTTACCTTTAGAAAGCCATTCCACAGGTAAATAAGTCAGGCCTTTTATTTGTTCACTATTAGAATCACTATCAGCCTCATTGGTTGGCGTTGATTGTGGTGCCAATAATGCATCTAAGCCACGACCTAGACCTCTTTTTTTCATCGTCATTTCACTAACCCTAATTGGTATTAAACTACGCTTATTGAACTGTCACTATGCAACAGATTTTCGGATAAACTCACCCGCTAACGCAAGGTAAGCAATGGCACCACGGGACTGTTTTTCATAATGCAAAACAGGCAAACCATAACTTGGTGATTCTGCTAACCGAATATTTCTAGGTATCACTGTGTCATAAACTTTATCGCCAAAATGCTTTTGAAGCTGTCCAGAAACATCATGCGTTAAGCTTGGGCGAGGATCATACATGGTTCGCAAAATCCCCTCGATCTCTAATGATGGGTTTAACGCTTGGGTAATTCGACTAATCGTTTGCAATAACGCCGTCAGCCCTTCCAATGCATAATATTCACATTGCACAGGAATCAACACGCCTTGAGAAGCGGCTAAGGCATTAACCGTCAACATATTCAAAGCAGGAGGACAATCAAGCAAAATGTAATCAAAGTCATTGTCTACTTCATAAAGCCCAGCACGAAGACGGGTTTCTTTACTGGGTAAATCCAGCAAAACTACTTCCGCCCCCGTTAAATCGCTATTGGCAGGCAATACCCAATAGTCACCAGGCATGCTTTTCTTCATAGCTTCTTTAACACCATGAGAACCGATCAATACGTCATAGACACTGGTATCTAACTCTTCTTTAGTAAAACCACTTCCCGTTGTCGCGTTACCTTGCGGATCTAAATCAATCAATAATACTCGACGCTTCATTGCCGCCAATGATGCCGCTAAATTGACGCAGGTGGTGGTTTTACCCACGCCGCCTTTTTGGTTGGTAACTGCAATGATTTTTGCCATGATTTATCCTTTACGCGTCATCACTACCATGTGACGCTCCGCCTGAACATTTGGCACATTAAGAGGTTCTACAGAGACTAAATCAACCTCTTTTGGTAGCGCCGCTATTTCTTCACTAGGGTAAACCCCTTTCATGGCTAAAAAATTACCAGTCTCTTTTGGAAGAGGTAACGTCCAATTAATCATATCTTGTAAAGAGGCAAAAGCACGGGAAATTACATGATCGTACTCCCCTTGGTGAACATGTTTTTCAACACGCTCATTTGCTACCGTTACATTTTGAATACCTAATTCCATTTTTACTTGCGTCAAAAAACGTGTTTTTTTGCCGTTACTGTCAAGTAAAGTGAAATGTTTGTCTGGATAGCATATAGCAAGCACCATACCAGGTAAGCCCGGACCGGTACCAACATCTATAATATTGTCTCCAGTGATATAAGGTAAAGTCGCCAAACTGTCTAATAAATGCAAAGAGATCATTTGCTCAACATCGCGAATAGCAGTCAGGTTATAAGCCTTGTTCCACTTTTCCAGCATGGCTAAATATTTAACAAGAATCTGAATCGTTTCATCAGATAAAGCAGCGCCCATTTGTTGGGCGCCTTTTTGAATAGTGTCAAAGTGTGTCACAGTCGATCCATTTCTATAAAGATAGCAATTAGGGATTATCGGCTGATGATTCTAGGCACTTTTGCGTGCAATCGCACGTTTTTTCAAGTGAATTAACAGTAAGGATACAGCGGCAGGCGTTACACCTTGGATTCGAGAAGCCGCTGCAAGCGTGGCAGGACGCAACTCAGTCAGCTTTTGCTTAATCTCATTTGATAAGCCTTCCATCTTCGAATAATCCAAATCATCAGGCAATTCTGTATTTTCCTGACGGCGCAAACGCTCAATGTCTTCAGCCTGTCGAGCAATATACCCTGCGTACTTCACAGTAATCTGTACTTGCTCAGACACTTGCTCATCCACCGCTTCTTCTGGTGCATTTTTCAAATTAGCAATATCTGAATAGACAACATTCGGGCGTTTAAGCAGGTCTAATAAACTGTACTCATGAGTAATCGGCGTTTCTAATTTTGGATTAATACTTTCTGCTTCCGGTGAATTAGGCACAATCCAACTAGACTTAAGACGTTGAGTTTCAAGCTCAATCGCTTCGCGTTTTTTACAAAAAGCCGCCCAGCGCTCATCCGAAACCAAACCAAGCTCACGACCTTTTTCTGTCAAACGCATATCGGCGTTGTCTTCACGAAGAATCAAACGGTATTCGGCACGGCTGGTGAACATACGATACGGTTCTTTGGTGCCCATTGAGATCAAGTCATCAACAAGCACACCTAGATACGCTTCATCACGACGTGGTGTCCACGCTTCTTTACCTTGTGCAAGCAAGGCGGCATTTAACCCCGCCAACAAACCTTGAGCACCGGCTTCTTCATAACCCGTTGTCCCATTGATTTGTCCTGCGAAGAACAGGCCAGGCATGTGTTTCGTTTCCAGAGAATACTTCAGATCTTGTGGATTGAAATAATCGTACTCAATAGCATAGCCAGGACGAATAATATGAGCATTCTCCATACCTTTCATTGAGCGTACTAACTCTATTTGCACATCAAATGGTAAAGACGTCGAAATACCATTTGGATACAGCTCATGAGTGGTTAAACCTTCTGGTTCTATAAAGATTTGATGCGAGTTTTTATCCGCAAAACGTACGATTTTATCTTCAATAGAAGGACAGTAACGTGGGCCAACACCTTCAATAACCCCTGAATACATAGGAGATCGATCCATCCCTGCACGAATAATATCGTGAGTACGCTCGTTCGTATGAGTAATAAAACACTCAATCTGACGAGGGTGCATCGCTCGGTTACCCATGTAGGACATCACAGGATCAATGTCATCCCCTGGTTGCGCCTGCATTTGCGAAAAATCAACAGTACGGGCATCTATACGAGGTGGTGTACCAGTTTTTAAGCGATCAACACGGAATGGTAAAGCACGAAGTTTTTCTGCTAAGCCAATGGATGGCGGATCCCCTGCTCGACCACCAGAATGATTTTGTAAACCAACATGAATGACACCACCTAAAAATGTGCCAGCGGTTAACACAACCGTTTTACTGTTAAAACGTATGCCTGTTTGAGTAATGACACCACGTGCTTCGCCATCTTCAACAATAAGGTCTTCTGCAGACTGTTGAAACAGCCATAAATTTTCTTGGTTTTCCAATTTATGACGAATAGCCGCTTTATATAATATACGGTCAGCCTGAGCACGAGTCGCTCGAACTGCAGGACCTTTTCGGGAATTCAATGTACGAAATTGGATGCCAGCTTGATCGGTAGCTAAAGCCATAGCGCCATCTAAAGCATCTATTTCTTTTACTAGATGGGACTTCCCTATGCCACCAATGGCGGGGTTACAGGACATTTGTCCTAAAGTTTCAATGTTGTGAGAAAGTAACAAAGTTTTCACACCCATACGTGCCGCAGCTAATGCCGCTTCTGTACCAGCGTGTCCGCCACCAACCACAATCACATCAAAGCGACTTGGGAAATCCACAGGAACCTCGGTATTACGAATAAATAAAATGAATAAAAAACGATCAATCCTCGATTGAGGCCGCTTAGTATATAGGCTAATTTCCAAAAAGAAAGGGATCGAAATCTCTTTAACCCGGTCATCAATATTAATATATTTAAGTAAGTATTTAAGTTCTTTTATGTATGTTATGTCTATATAGCAAGCCAAAATCTGTGCATAAGAATAAAAAATCTATATTTATTAAATATTTATGTAGATAACATCTTGTTAAGACAAGGCGGGTTATCTTGTGATGTGGATAACCTGAGCCTGTGTATAAAATAGGTAGTTATACAGAGGGAATTTTTAAGCTCATAGTTGTTAAAAACTGTGCAAAACTTCCTATCAATCTATCACCAAACTTATCAACAGGTGTTTTTTTGTTTTGTTAATAAAATAAGTGTCTGTTTAATAAGGTCTTTTGTCTTTTTAAGCTGAGAAATGGCTTTTTTTTATGAAAAATTAATCCACAAGTAAAAAAATAAAAAAAGTGAAATTTTTTTATTTTTCGCTATCCAATAGATGTGAATAATTATTCTATCCTTCTGTTTTAGAAGGTCTTGGAGCATTGTGGAGAAAGAAAGACAATTCAGAAAAAATTCACCTGTGAGTAACTATTTTGCTTTTGTAGTAATCTTTGTCAGATCAAACGACCAAGATGAGGATTTCTATGATTGAGCAAGCGATTTGGATTCAATCACCTAAAGCGATATTGGCATCCAATGCGGATGCTGGTGTGGTGATTCGCGATGGAAAAATTTGTGAGTTGGTTGCTGCTGGGAAAACGCCCACCAGCCACTATGATGTTATTTTTGATGCTTCTAATCATGTTGTCTTACCTGGACTAATCAATGCACACCATCATTTTTATCAAACGCTCACTCGGGCTTTTCCTGATGCGCTTAATAAAGCGTTATTTCCTTGGTTACAGACTCTTTATCCGCTTTGGGCTGAATTAGAGCCAGATATGCTAGCGAGTGCGACCAAGCTTGCCATGGTGGAATTAATGGAATCCGGTTGTACGCTTGCAGCAGATCACCATTACTTATTCCCCGCCGGTATGGAAAATGTCATTGATGTACAAGTTGATGTTGCTAAATCTCTTGGTATGCGCGCTATGTTTACTCGTGGTTCCATGAGTTTGGGGGAAAAAGACGGTGGTTTGCCGCCTCAATCTACCGTTCAAGATGAAAAAACCATTATCGATGACAGTGCGCGGTTGATTAAAGCCCATCATCAGCGAGGTGAAGGTGCGATGATTCAAATCGCTTTAGCACCCTGTTCACCGTTTTCCGTCACCACTGACATTATGAAAAGCAGCGCGGAATTAGCGAAAAATGAAAATGTGCGCTTACACACTCACCTTGCTGAAACCCTAGATGAAGAAGCTTTCTGTTTAAAACGTTTTGGTATGCGTACGGTCGACTATTTAGAAAGTGTCGGTTGGTTACATGATAGAACTTGGCTAGCACACGGTATCCACTTTGATGAAGATGAAATAAGTCGTCTAGGTAAAGCTAAAGTGGGAATTTGTCACTGTCCAACCTCAAACATGATGTTGGGTTCAGGGGTTGCAAGAAACAATGAATTAGAAGCGGCTGGTGCCTTGGTTGGATTAGGTGTTGATGGTTCTGCGTCAAACGATGGCTCGAATATGATCATGGAAGTTCGCCAAGCCTTATATATCCAACGATTACGCTATGGTTCCGCCAATGTTTCTCACTTCGATGCCTATCGTTGGGCGACCCAAGGTTCAGCTGCGGTACTGGGGCGTGAAGACATTGGTGAAATCGCTGTTGGGAAGCAGGCTGACTTTGCGTTGTTTAAATTGGATGAATTACGCTTTTCAGGCAGTCATGACCCTCTAGCGGCACTTCTATTATGTGGTGCACAAAAAGCCAATCGAGTAATGATCGCGGGAAAATGGACGGTAGAAGATGGTCATGCAATTGGTATTGATAGACAACAATTGATGGCTGAGCACTCTGCTCATGCGCAGCGTTTAGCCAGTAAGTTATTAGCTAAAAAATAAAGCCAAAAAAGCGCCCATCAAAGGCGCTTTTTAACTATTAAGCTATTTTAAGGCAGCCTAAAGGACCTACGCTCGATTAAGCTTCTTCTTTCAAGCTTTTCATATCAATAATAAAGCGGTATTTCACATCGCCTTTTTTCATGCGCTGATAAGCTTGATTAATATCTTGGATATTGATCATTTCGGCATCGCATTCGATATTATGCTCCGCACAGAAATCTAACATTTCTTGTGTTTCTGCAATACCACCAATCATAGAGCCTGTAATAGTACGACGTTTCGTAATTAAGCTTGCTGTGTGAGGCGCTGGTTCCATCGGCTCTACTAAGCCAACTAGAATATGAACACCATCAACTTTTAAGCAATTAAGATAACCATTCAACTCATGTTGAACTGGAATCGTATCTAATAAGTAGTCAAACGTCATCGCGGCCGCTTTCATTTGCTCTTCATCTGTCGACACAATGACGTGATCTGCACCTTGTTTTTTCGCTTCCGCAATTTTGCTTTCAGAACGAGTGAAAATAGTCACTTCCGCGCCAAAGGCTTTAGCGAATTTCACGCCCATATGGCCTAAACCACCCATACCTAGAACGCCGACTTTATCACCTGCTTTAATGCCGTGATGACGAAGTGGGGAATACGTCGTGATACCAGCACACAATAAAGGCGCAGCTTTACTCAATTCCAAGGCTTGAGGAATGGATAAGACGAATTTTTCACGCACAACGATGTGATCAGAATAACCGCCGTAGGTTAAAGTACCGTCGATTAAATCGTGAGCACCATACGTTCCAACTGGGCCATTATCGCAATATTGCTCTAAGTCAGCCGCACAATGGGAACAATGTTGGCAAGAGTCGACCATACAACCCACGCCGACAATATCGCCTACCTTGTATTTAGAGACTTTACTGCCAACTTCTGTCACTTTACCGACGATTTCATGGCCAGGAACGATTGGGTAATTGCTTGGGCCCCAATCACTTTCCGCCGTATGAATATCAGAATGGCAAACACCACAATAAAGAATATCGATGTTTACATCGTTTTCGCGAAGGTCGCGGCGCTCAAATGAAAATGGTGCTAATGGGGTTGTTGCCGAGAGTGCAGCATAGGATTTTGCTTGGCTCATAAATTGTTACTCCAGTGTTTGAACATGAAATACGTATTATCCAGTGTAGAGTAAACTTGTTCGTTTTGTGTTGTGCATTCTTGCTGTTGTTTTGCCTATTCCTCCAAATACCTAAAACTTAACTTTTCCTACACAATCTTGTATGCATAATAACTCCATTGATTTTTATAGATGGGTGGATCAAAGATGAGCGATATAAATTTAGTCGATTTGCTCAAACCTCTGGTGAGTGACGATGGCTTTTGCGATACCTTGATTGCCAATGTTCGTTTGATGAAGTGTGCAAAATCATTACCTCGAATGCCGCTTATTTATCGGCCAGGACTCACCATCATTGTTCAGGGGCGAAAAATTGGCTATTTAGGTGACCGTGAAATCCATTACAACTCTGGTCACTACTTGGTGCAAACCTTGCCCTTGCCTTTCGAATGCGAAACCTTTGCCAGCCAACAAGAACCGCTTCTGGGGGTCTCTATTGATATCGACCCTGTAGTATTATCTGAGTTAGTTTCTGTTTCTTCTGAAGAGACATTAAACTCATCTGTATCTCATTTTCCTATGTCATCGGTGCCAATGAGTGATGATATGATCGAATCTGTGTCTCGCCTTATCAAAGCGTTACATGATCCGTATACCGCAAAAATCATGGGACAAAGTCGAGTTAGAGAGGTCATTTTTGAAGCCTTACAAAGCCCACAAGGTGATGCTTTACGCGCCTTAGTGTTAAACCAAGGGCGCTTTTCATTGATAGTGAACTCTCTCAAGCAGTTACATCAGCAGTTGGATCAAGAAGTTCGCATTGAGCAACTTGCTGAAGACGCCAACATGAGTGTTTCCAGTTTTCACCATCATTTTAAAAATATCGCTGGATCTTCTCCTTTGCAGTATTTGAAGCGTCTACGTCTTTTAAAAGCGCAAATGCTGTTAAACCAAGGTCACCTCAATGTCAGTCAGATTGCTTTAGAAGTTGGTTATAAAAGTGTGCATCAATTTAGCCGCGATTATAAACGCTACTTCGGTTCGCCTCCGACAAAAGACAAGCTAAGAGAAGACGCCGTAATATAATTTTTTCCTTATTGAATTTACTTTCTTTAATTAACCTTCTTGAATTTAATAGACGAGTGGTCTAAATTAATACCTATCGTATTTTATTGCCTAGGTATAAACACTTGCTCTCTATCCTTGATGAACCAGATACCACAGTTAATCTGCCAAATAAACCTCGTCGTGGTCGTCCTAAAAAACAACCAAGCGATTCTTTGGATACCAAAGAGGCTTTGCTGCGTGCAGGCATGCTGATACTGACGGAATCTGGTTTTACCCGCAGTGGTATAGATCCGATTTTAAAATCGATTGGTGTGCCAAAGGGGTCTTTCTATCATTATTTTTCTAGTAAAGAAGCCTTTGGTTTGGCCGTCTTAGAGCGTTATCGCCGTTATTTCGAAGCTAAGTTAGATGGTTTCTTACTGGACGAGGCTTTTTCTCCTCTAGAGCGATTACAGCGTTTTGCTCAAGACGCCCAAGACGGGATTGTCCGCCATGAATTCAAGCGTGGCTGTTTGGTTGGGAATTTGGAGCAAGAATCTACCCTGTTGTCAGAAGCATTTCGAGAGCAGTTACAAGCGACCTATCAAAGTTGGCAGTCACGCGTTGCCACCTGTTTATTAGAAAGCCAACAACAAGAAGAAATCGATCTACAAGGCAGCATTGAAGAGATTTCTCAAGCATTTTGGATTGGCTGGGAAGGAGCGGTTCATCGTTCTAGATTAGTAAAAAGTACTCAGCCATTACGCTTATTTATAAACTTTTTTATCCAAGCGATTCAAAGCAAAACCCATTAACAATAAACCAGGCAGCAAAGCCTGGGTTTTTAGCTATTTAACTAGACGAACGGTCTAAAGTGGAGGATTTATGTTCAAAGGTTTATTGATCACCCAAGAAGACAAGAAAAGTACAGCATCCGTGGTTGAGCTGCAGGAAGATCAGCTGCCAGAAGGTGATGTGTTGATTGAGGTGCATTACAGCACGTTAAATTACAAAGACGGCTTAGCCATTACTGGTAAGTCTCCTGTTGTGCGTTCTTTTCCTATGGTGCCGGGAATCGATTTAGTCGGTAAAGTTTTACAAAGCGACTCTGGTCGCTTCTCTGAAGGTGATTTCGTCATATTGAATGGTTTTGGTGTAGGTGAAATGCATTGGGGTGGGCTTGCACAAAAAGCTCGACTCAAAAGTGATTGGCTTATTCCACTGCCAAAAGGTATAGATGCTAAGCAATCAATGACAATAGGTACAGCAGGTTACACCGCTATGTTGTCAGTACTCGCCCTTGAAAAACAAGGTGTTACGCCAGATTCTGGCGAAATTCTAGTGACGGGCGCAAACGGTGGTGTAGGCAGTTTTGCGATTCGTCTACTCAATCGTCTTGGCTATCATGTGGTTGCTTCGACAGGACGTATGGAAGAAAGCGATTATTTGAAGAGCCTTGGAGCAAGCGACATTATTGATCGCAATACCCTATCTGAGCCAGGCAAACCTTTGCAAAAAGAGCGCTGGGCTGCCGTGATCGATTGTGTCGGTAGTCACACTCTAGCCAATGCTTGTGCAAGTACAAAATACGGCGGTGTGGTGACCTCTTGTGGTTTGGCCCAAGGTATGGACTTCCCTGCTTCGGTTGCGCCCTTTATTTTACGTGGTATTAAATTAATCGGTATCGACAGCGTGATGCGCCCCATAGCGGACCGTCTTGAAGCGTGGCAACGCCTAAGCGAATTACTGCAACCAGAAGACTTTGACACCATTAGTGAAGAGATTGGTTTGGACGAGGTGGTGGAAACCGCTAATAAGCTGCTTGATGGTAAAGTTCGTGGTCGAGTATTAGTGAACGTAAAAGCTTAAATTGAATGTACCTACAATGCGGGTACATTCAGCAATACCAAGGTTAATTCGAAATTACGAATTAACCTTGGTATTTATTATTTACCAATACAAAACGAGCCAAAGATGCGGCCTAGCAGGTCATCGCTGGTGAAGGCGCCAGTGATTTCGCTAAGAGCTTGTTGGGCTTCTTTTAGGTCTTCTGCGAGTAGTTCCCCTGCGCCATAACCGTGTAGTTGTTCATTACCCGCATCTAAGAAGCGGTTGGCTTTGTTAAGCGCTTCTATGTGACGACGACGAGCGATAAAGCCCCCTTCAGTCGTGCTGTCGAAGCCCATGACGGCTTTTAGGTGTTCAGTCAAATCAGTAACGCCCTCGCCTGTTTTTGCCGATAGAGAGACCACAGGGACGCCTGAGACGGTTTCTATGCCTGTTCCCTCTTTGGTTAAGTCGACTTTATTGCGTACTAAGGTTAGGTGTTGAGTATCGCCAAGTTTTTCCATAAACTCAGGCCAAATTTCATTCGGGTCTTTTGAATCTATTGATTGGCTGTCGACCATCATAAGAATGCGATCGGCTTTGTTGATCTCGTCCCATGCGCGCTGAATACCAATGCGCTCTACTTCGTCAGGGCTGTCACGCAAACCCGCTGTATCTATGATGTGTAATGGCATGCCATCAAGGTGAATGTGTTCGCGCAATACGTCACGAGTCGTGCCTTCGATGTTGGTGACGATGGCCGACTCTTTACCGGATAAAGCATTCAATAGACTGGATTTACCGGCATTTGGGCGGCCTGCAATAACGACGCTCATGCCTTCGCGAATCAAGGCCCCTTGGTTGGCTTCTTTGAGTACCTCTGCCAGTTTGGATTGGATGCCAGCCAGTTCAGCAGCCACTTTACCATCACCGATGAAGTCGATTTCTTCTTCTGGGAAATCGATCGCCGCTTCAACGTAAATTCGTAGATGAATCAAGGCTTCAACCAGTTCGTCAACGCGTGTTGAGAAAGCCCCTTGTAGGGATCGCAATGCACATTTAGCGGCCTGTTCTGATGTACTGTCGATCAAATCGGCAATGGCTTCTGCTTGAGTTAAGTCCATTTTGTCGTTCATGAACGCACGCTCAGAAAACTCGCCTGGACGAGCCAAACGTGCCCCAAGCGCAACACAATGGCTCAGTAGCATATCCATAATAACGGGACCGCCGTGGCCTTGTAACTCAAACACATCTTCACCAGTAAAGGAATTTGGCCCAGGAAAATACAAGGCGATGCCTTCGTCGAGTTGCTCTTGATTGGTGGTTTTGAAAGGCACGTAATGAGCATAACGCGGTGTAGGCTCAAAGCCGATGATCTGCTTCGCAATGGCAAGGCTTTTAGGGCCTGATAAACGAATGATCCCTACGCCACCTCGGCCAGGAGCAGTGGCTTGTGCGGCAATCGTGTCTTGGTCTGTGGCGTATTGGAAATCAGTCATAATCTAACTCTGTGCGAAAAATAAATAGAAGTGTTCGTTATTGTCCGTTAGCAAGGCGAGCATGGCAATCTAAACGTAAAAAAGGCCTCCCAATGGGAAGCCTTTTTAATCGAAACTTAAGCTTAGATTTGAGTCTTAAGCTTCTTTTTCGATGCGTTTGGTAATCACATACTGTTGCAATATGGATAGGGTGTTGTTTGTTACCCAGTAAAGTACCAGACCAGCAGGGAACCACAAGAAGAAGATAGAGAATGCCACTGGCATGATCTTCATGATTCGAGCTTGCATTGGATCTGGTGGTGTTGGGTTAAGCGATTGCTGAACAAACATACTGATACCCATTAAAATTGGCAGTATGAAGTACGGATCCATAACAGATAGATCGTGAATCCATAGGAAGAATGGCGCTTGGCGCAACTCAACGGATTCCATCAATACCCAGTATAAAGAAAGGAATACCGGCATTTGAACCAAGATAGGCAAACAACCCCCTAATGGGTTAATTTTTTCTTTCTTGTACAGAGCCATCATTTCTTGTGACATTTTCTGACGATCGTCACCGTATCTTTCTTTCAGTTTGGCTATTTCAGGACCGAACTTGCGCATTTTCGCCATAGAACGGTAGCTTGTTGCTGATAACTTGAAGAAGACGGCTTTTACGCAGACTACGACCAAGATAATCGCAATACCCCAGTTGACTACAACAGACTGAATTAAGGTTAGTAACCAGAATAATGGTTTAGCCAACCACCATAACCAGCCGTAATCGACGGTTAGATCAAGGTTTTCCGCTGTGCTTTCTAGATGATCTTGTAGTTTTGGACCAACGTAGAACGTGGAGCTTAGTGTTCCTTGCTTACCTGGTGCAATTTCAACTGGAGAGCCTGTGAAACCAATAATATTAAAGTCACCGTTAGTACGGGCTTGCAAAGTGACCTTTTGGCCTTGCTCTGGAATCCAAGCTGAAACGAAATAATGCTGAAGCAAAGCAACCCAACCTTTGGTTGTGGTGACTTTTACTGGCTCTTCTCTCATATCAGAGAAAGACACCTTGCTGTATTTCGTTTGCTCATCGGAAATAGCACCACCTAGATAAGGCTGTAAGCCCATGCTAGTGGCTTTACTTGGATCTGGCGTGTTATCACGTTTGATCTGAGCAAATAGGTTACCGCGCCAAGTGCTTGAAGAAGTATTGTCTACCGTAATCAACTGGCGAATGCGGTATTTACCTTTCATGAAACGGAAGGTTTTGGTGTATTTCACACCATTAGCATCTGTGTAGTACAGATTGACATCAAGAGAGTCTTCACCGTCCGTTAAGGTATAAGAAGTCTTTTCTGATTGATAAACAGGACGCCCTTCTGACGAAGCGTCTGGACCATTACGACCAACCAAACCACTTTGTGTCACATAAGTACGTTCACTACCATCTTCAAGGATGACAAAAGGATCAGGTTTGCCTAATTCTTTTTTGTACTGGAGAAGAGCGGCTTCTACTAAGTCACCACCGACAGGATTGATTGCAACACGAAGGGTATCGGTCGTTACTTCAATCAATTTTCCTGGTGCGATTTGGCTCACACTTTGAGGAATCTCGGCATTGGCTTCGGTTGTGCTTTGAGTTGCCATAGGCAAATCATCGCTCATTTGAGAGTTTGTCTCTGTTTGAGACTGTGTGCTTTGAGCTACGCTTTGAGTGGACTGAGGACCATAATCTTGGCTCCACTGTAAAAACAGTAGGTAGCCACTGATAAAAAGCGCACCCCATAAAAAGTAACGTCTGAAATCCATGGTATTCAACTAATTTGTTTGGTTGGACAATAGGTTCACAGAACCCTTATAAAAATCACGCGCTATTAAACCAGCCTTTGGCAGTTTTTTCAGCCTATTTCTGTCTAGATTGGTCGCGTTTTTTATTTTGAGTGGTTTTTTGGGCTTTTTTTGCCAACTGACTCCATGCTTTATCTAGTCGGTTATGCAAATCAGCGTTTTCCAGTTCTTTAATACCTTGTCTTGCTAAGAAAACAATATCAAGACCTGAAAGAGGAATTTTGTTATGGCGAAAGGAGTCGCGCACCAAACGTTTGATACGATTCCGACCAACTGCGCGTTTATCCGTTTTTTTAGACACAATAAGACCCAACCGCGTTTGGTTGTCATCTCGTTTTCGTGCTAGTAAAAGGAATTCGCCTGCAAAGACTTTGGTGGAGGTGTCATTAAAGACAGATTGATAATCCCCGGCATTCAGAAGTCTGACATGCCGAGGAAAACAATATTCGGTCATCAGCGTACTTATGCGCTTAGAGCCTTACGGCCGCGAGCACGACGACGAGCGATAACTTGACGTCCGCCTTTAGTAGCCATACGAGCACGGAAACCGTGGTTACGTTTGCGTTTTAGAACGCTAGGTTGGAAAGTTCTTTTCATCTTAATTCTCTCACTGAATGCAGTGTTTGAGTTTTGAGGGTTAGCGACCGCCAAGCCTCTACAATTGATTGGTCAAATCAGGGCGCGGATTTTAGAGCCTTTCCTCAGTAAATTCAATGCTTAGCGTTGCTTAATTACAAAAATAATCACTGCACAAAGTATGAAATACTTACACACAGGGTTGTACCTTATTAGTGGATAAAAGAAAAAAGATTTCTATAAAATATCCACAGGGCGTTTTTTTCTTACCTTAATGTGTATAAAAATCAAATGGATGAATTTATTTTTAATTGTGTGTAAATAAAAAATAATACGAGTTTATCTTGTGTATAACCTTTGGTTTTATGCACATGAGAAACCTATTATCTACTGTTGTGTATAACCTGTTATGTTATTAACATTTTCTTGCCTTGTTCCCTCTCAGGTTTTTTTTCTATTTATATGTGGATAACTTTTTATCCCCGATGTAAAATCCGCTTCTTGTCTGTCACTCAACCAGGGAGTACGTCTAAAGTGTCTTTGGAGCATTGGAATCTTTGTCTGCAACGCTTGCAGAGTGAGTTTTCCACATCGCAGTTCAACACCTGGATTCGTCCGTTACAGGCTGAAATGCTGCCGAATGGAGAGTTGTGCTTAAGTGCACCAAACCGTTTTGTGTTGGATTGGGTGAGTAACAAATATCAAACGCGAATTAAAGAATTACTATCCGAATTTGCTGGTGATGATCTAGCGCCTACATTAAAGCTAGCTGTGAAGTCACAAAATTTTGCCCAAGCAAATCCCACACCTCCGCCCCCACCGCCTGTCTCAAGTGAGCCAGCTGTCAGTCCTTTAAACAATGAAGTCGCTAGGGAGTCAGGTTATCGTCCCGGTTTTGGTTTGATGGATGAAGAAGAGGGGCCACCGCATGCCGACCTTGAATTCGAAGCGCCGCTAACCTTATCGGGAACAGGTTTACGTAGTGAGCTTGAGCCTTATGAACAGGGACAGTTACCATTAACAGCCCCTAAGCGTAAGGTGCAAGTTGAAGGGGGCATTAATCATGGTGCGAATTTAAATAACTCATTTACGTTTGATAACTTTGTCGAAGGTAAATCTAACCAGCTTGCTCATGCGGCCGCATTACAAGTTGCTGAGAATCCAGGCGGTGCCTACAACCCTCTTTTTATATACGGTGGGGTTGGCTTGGGTAAAACTCACTTAATGCAAGCGGTTGGTACTGAGTTAATGCGCCACAATCCGAATGCCAAGGTGGTTTATCTGCATTCTGAACGTTTTGTTGCGGATATGGTAAAAGCCTTGCAATTGAACGCGATTAACGATTTCAAACGTTATTACCGTTCTGTTGATGCATTATTAATTGATGATATTCAGTTTTTTGCCGGTAAAGACCGTACACAAGAAGAGTTTTTCCACACTTTTAATGCGCTATTAGAAGGTGGTCAACAGATGATTTTGACCTGTGATCGCTATCCTAAAGAGATTCAAGGCTTGGAAGATCGTTTGAAATCACGTTTTGGTTGGGGGTTAACGGTGGCTATTGAGCCGCCTGAGCTAGAAACACGTGTTGCCATTTTAATGCGTAAAGCCGATGAAAGTGGCATTAAGTTATCTTATGACTCTGCCTTCTTTATTGCTCAGAAAATTCGTTCTAACGTTCGAGAATTAGAAGGTGCGTTAAAACGTGTTATCGCCAATTCGCATTTTACTGGTCGAGCGATTACACCGGATTTTGTTCGTGAGTCGTTAAAAGACCTTTTGGCCTTGCAAGATAAGCTAGTAAACATCGATAATATCCAGCGAATTGTGGCGGAATACTACAAAATTAAGATCAGTGATCTGCTGTCGAAACGTCGTAGTCGATCTGTTGCTCGTCCTCGCCAAGTAGCGATGTCGTTGGCAAAGGAATTGACTAACCATAGTTTGCCAGAAATTGGTGATGCCTTTGGTGGGCGTGATCATACGACAGCCTTGCATGCGATTCGCAAGATTAAAGAACTGCAAGATACGGATTCTGATATCCGTGAAGACTACAAACAATTGATGCGAATTCTGACCACCTGATGGTCTAAGACTTTGAGTTTACGAGGAAAATAATGAAGTTTTCAGTCGTCCGCGAGACACTTCTTAAGCCACTTCAACTAGTGGCAGGCGTTGTAGAGCGCAAACAAACCATGCCTGTCTTGGCCAACGTATTGGTGGAAGTCAAAGATCAAGTACTGACGCTTACTGGTTCTGACTTAGAAGTCGAATTGGTGGGGCATGTGCCATTAGATGAATGCGAAGAAGGCCGTATAACCGTGCCAGCTCGTAAATTAATGGATATTTGCAAAAGCTTACCAGACAGCGCTGTGATTGAATTTACCTTGGATGACCAAAAAGCGGTTATTCGTTCAGGTCGTTCACGTTTTAGCTTGTCTACTTTGCCAGCCGATGAGTTCCCAAATATCCAAGATATGCAAGGCGATTTAACGGTTTCTATCGCACAAAACAGTGTACGCCGTTTGATTGATCGTACAGGTTTTGCTATGGCGAACCAAGATGTTCGTTATTACCTAAATGGTATGTTACTTGAAGTGGCAGACGGCCAATTACGAGTGGTCGCAACCGATGGACACCGTTTGGCAACGGCCGTTGAAGACGCTCAAGTGAGTGGTGATTTAACGCAAGTTATCGTACCTCGCAAAGGCGTGTTGGAACTAAATCGTCTGTTAAACGATACGGATGAGGTGGTTGAGCTAACGATAGGTACAAACCACATTCGCGCTAAAGTCGCTGAATATGTCTTTACCTCTAAATTGGTTGACGGCAAATTCCCTGATTACCACCGTGTTATCCCTCGTAACAACGACAAAATCGTTATTGCTGATCGTTTGGAATTACGTCAAGTATTCCTACGCGCGTCGATTCTGTCTAATGAGAAATACCGTGGTGTGCGTTTGATTTTGTCTAATGGCATGTTGCAAGTGTTTGCCAATAACCCAGAGCAAGAAGAAGCCGAAGAATCCGTATTGGTACAATACCAAGGTGATAATTTAGAAGTTGGCTTTAATGTGGGTTACCTACTTGATGTATTGGGTGTGGTTGATGCACAAGAAGTCCGTTTATCATTGAACGATTCAAACAGCAGTGCCTTGATCGAAGAAGCACAAAGCCACGCCGCACAATACGTTGTGATGCCGATGCGTCTATAAACATCGGTTAGATGATAGACCTATCACCCGCTTAGTATGTTTGAAAGACTATATGCTAAGCGGGTTGTCTTCCCTCCCCCAATGAAGGTTTAAGAGTTATGCCGCTGGTGCGTTTGGACATCTCTTATGTTCGCAACCTTTCTAGTGTGCGCTTTGAACCTTCGCCCCAAGTAAATGTCATTGTGGGTAAAAACGGCAGTGGTAAAACCTCGGTTTTAGAAGCCATTCATTTACTGTCGTTTGGTCGCTCCTTTCGTAGTCATAAACACAAAACCTATATTCAGCATGAAAATGAGGCTTGTGTTGTCTTTGCCCAGCTTCATCAGACACAGGGTAGCCCGATTCGAGTTGGCTTACAGCGTTATCGTGATGGTCAAATAGATGTACGTATCCAAGGGCAACGAGCGCAATCTGTTATTGAGCTGGCAGAACGTCTCCCCGTGCAGCTTATTAACCCTGATGCGTTTCGATTATTGGAAGGTTCTCCAAGCATTCGGCGCCAATTTATCGACTGGGGCGCATTTCATTTTGATAAAGACTTCATTCAAGCGTGGCGAGGCTGGCAAAAAGCATTAAAACAGCGGAATACCTTGCTCAGACGTGGTAAAATATCCCTCAGTTTATTGGCGGCATTTGATCAGGAATTGATCCGGCTGGGTGAGCAGGTTAACCAATCTCGAAAAGACTATGTGGAAAAGTTAACACCGCATTTTGAGAAGGTTTTATCGCAGCTAACCACAGAGTTATCCGTGAATCTCCAGTTCTTTCAAGGCTGGGATGCGCAAAAAGACTTAGCCAAGGCGGTAGAAGCAGGACGTGAGCGGGATATCGAACTAGGTTACACGCACACAGGCCCCCAACGAGCCGATTTACGTGTTAAAACGGCGACAGGTGATGCATTAGATACCTTGTCTCGAGGTCAGCAGAAGTTGGTGGTTTCGGCGCTGAAAATCGCTCAGGGACAATTACTGATTGATATGGGTCGCCCTTTGGTATTTTTAGTGGATGATTTACCAGCCGAATTAGACGCTAATCACAGACAGAAACTATGTCAGTTATTAGAGTCGTTAAACAGTCAAATTTTTATTACCAGTGTCGAGCCCGATACCACGGATTTTACGTGGGCCGATACAACAGACGTTCGTCAATTTGCTATGAATAACGGCGAATTGTCTTTATTGAGCAAAGGTTTGCAGGAGAGTTAAATGAGTGAAAATAATTACGAAGCGTCCAGTATCAAGGTGCTCAAAGGGCTAGATGCCGTTCGTAAACGTCCGGGGATGTATATCGGCGATACGGATGACGGCACCGGCTTGCACCACATGGTATTTGAAGTCGTGGATAACTCCATTGATGAAGCCCTTGCTGGTCACTGTGACACCATTACCGTTTTGATTCACCCAGATGAATCCATTTCTGTGTCGGATAACGGCCGTGGTATCCCGGTTGATATGCACGAAGAAGAAGGCGTCTCGGCTGCCGAAGTTATCATGACAGTACTTCACGCTGGTGGTAAGTTTGACGATAACTCCTACAAAGTGTCTGGTGGTCTGCACGGTGTGGGGGTTTCTGTTGTAAACGCTTTGTCTGAAGAACTGACTTTGACAATTCGTAAAAACGGCAAAGTCTACGAGCAACATTACAAGCACGGTGTACCACAAGCCCCATTGGCTATTATCGGTGACTCTGATGGTGCTGGTACCACAGTTCATTTCAAACCTTCTGCTGATACCTTTAGTAATATCCTATTTTATTATGACATCTTGGCGAAACGTCTTCGCGAGTTGTCCTTCTTGAACTCTGGTGTTGCCATCAAACTGAAAGATGAGCGTACTGGGAAAGAAGAATTCTTTAACTACGAAGGTGGTTTGCGTTCTTTTGTTGAGCATTTGAATACCAACAAAACACCGATTAACGATATTTTTCACTTCATTTGTCAACGTGATGACCTAGATGATGGCATTGCCGTAGAAGTGGCATTGCAGTGGAACGAAGGCTTCCAAGAAAATATTTACTGTTACACAAATAACATCCCGCAACGTGATGGTGGTACTCACCTTGCTGGTTTCCGCGGTGCATTAACGCGTACGTTGAACTCTTTTATTGAAAAAGAAGGTTTAGCGAAGAAACAAAAAGTGGCGACAACCGGTGATGACTGTCGTGAAGGTTTGACGGCTATTGTATCGGTGAAAGTGCCTGATCCGAAGTTCTCTTCTCAGACCAAAGATAAATTAGTGTCTTCTGAAGTGAAAACCGCGGTAGAGCAAGAAATGACTAAGCGTTTCTCTGAGTTCTTACTAGAGAAACCGAACGAAGCCAAAATCATCGTTAACAAAATGATTGATGCGGCCCGTGCTCGTGAAGCGGCTCGTCGTGCCCGTGATATGACTCGTCGTAAAGGCGCGCTAGATATCGCTGGCTTGCCAGGTAAATTGGCCGATTGTCAGGAGAAAGACCCAGCGCTTTCCGAAATCTACCTAGTGGAGGGTGACTCTGCGGGTGGCTCGGCAAAACAAGGTCGTGATCGTCGTACACAAGCGATTTTGCCTCTGAAAGGTAAAATCCTGAACGTCGAAAAAGCGCGTTTTGATAAAATGCTGGCGTCCGTTGAAGTGGGGACTCTGATTACCGCATTGGGTTGTGGTATCGGCCGTGACGAATTCAACGCCGACAAATTGCGTTACCACAGCATTGTTATCATGACCGATGCCGACGTGGATGGATCGCACATCCGTACCCTGCTTTTGACCTTCTTCTTCCGTCAAATGCCAGAAATTATCGAACGTGGCCACATCTTTATTGCACAACCACCGCTATTCAAGATCAAACGTGGTAAGCAAGAGCAATACATCAAAGACGAAGCGGCATTAGATCAACATTTGATTGAAGTGGCTTTGGACGGTGCTCACATGCACGTGAACGCTGACGCACCGGGTATCCAAGGTGAACACCTAGCGAAACTAATGCGTGACTATATTCACATTGAAGCGGATGTGGAGCGTTTGGCGCGTGTGTACCCTAAAGATGTAATGGGTAAGCTTCTGTACTGTAAACCATTAACCCAAGAAGATTTGACCAACGAAGCGGAAGTATTGGAATGGGTTGAAGCGATTCGTAGCCAGATGCCACTTGATGCGCGTACTGGTTTCCGTTTTGACTTCTCGGTTGAAAAAGACGAAGAACGTAACATCTACTTACCAGTTGTCGACATCATGTCTCACGGTGTGTCTAACCGCTATCGTTTTGAAGGTTCTTTCTTCAACTCGCCTGAGTACAAGCGCATTGTGGCGATGTCTGAGACCGTAGCAGAACTGTTTGGTGAAGAGTCTTACATTCAGCGTGGCGAACGTCGTGAAACGGTGAAAACCATCAGCGACATGAAAGCTTGGCTAATGAAGGAAGCGTCTCGCGGCATGACCATCCAGCGCTATAAGGGTTTGGGTGAGATGAACCCTGAGCAACTTTGGGAAACCACCATGGATCCAGATGCACGTCGTATGCTTCGTGTGACCATTGATGACGCCGTAGCGGCCGACCAAATGTTCACAACCTTGATGGGGGATGAAGTAGAACCACGTCGTAACTTTATCCAAGACAACGCCTTGAGTGTTGCCAATCTAGACGTTTAATACTGAGTTTTATCAATAAAAAACCCTGACGTATAAACGTCAGGGTTTTTTTTATGACTCGAAATCCTCTGCAAGACTCTGTGTCACTACTCTTTTGGTTATTTACAGTATTCCTGAAACCTGAATTAACATGCGTGTTCCTGTGATAAATAACATCACGGCGAAGGCGCGTTTGAGGGATTGCTGATTCAGCCTAGCGGCGATTTTCGCCCCTACGGGAGCGAATAAGATGGTTAATGGAATAATGAAAACAAAGGCGGGAATATTAACTAATCGCCAAGTACCGACCGGTGCATCGGCGGGTGTTTGCCCAATTGCTAGTAAGGTGATTACACCCGGTAAGGCAATCAGCAGACCAAAAGCCGCAGCGGTGCCGACAGCCTTATGGGCTGAAACATTGAAGCTGGTGAGTAAAGGAACGCCTATGGTTCCACCACCGATACCAATCATCACTGATAATCCCCCGACTATTACCGCCATAATCATTTGTCCTATTTTTCCTGGTAATGACTGAAACAGTGCGGATGATTTGGCTCGAAAGAGCATGTTTAGGCTGACAAAAATAGCGATGATACTGAACATCCAAGTTAAGAAATCACCAGAAACGCGGGTGGCAACATAACTTCCTACAATGGAAGCTATGAGTATGAACCCGCCCCAGAGTTTTAATAATGCGACATCGACATTGCCTTTTTGATGATGCGATCGAATGGACGAAATGGCTGTTGGCACAATGGTTGCCAGACTGGTTGCGGTTGCTATCGCCATGGCAGAGTTGGGGCTGACACCGAAGTTTTGTAATAAAAAATACAATACTGGCACAATGACAATGCCACCACCCACACCAAATAAACCTGCTAAAATTCCCGCTAGGACCCCGGTAGCCATAAGAGCTAGGCCGATAGGCCATATCGCCATAAGTTGATCCATTTTGATTTCCTGTTTTTTGTTCAAATATATTTTTATTGAACTTGGCCTTTAAAGGCCAAGTGCACAACCGTCTTTACGCGGCTCAGAACCGCCCAGTAAAGTACCTTTCTCCCAGTCAATAAAGATGGCTTGAGCGCCACCGATGGGCGTTTCAGCAGGGACAATATGGAAACCTCGACGCTCCAATTCTTGAACTATATCGGCGGGTAGCGTGTGCTCGGCTTCGACATTGGTTGATCCTGAGACGGGCATAACTCGTGGTAAGTTGATGGCTTCTTGTATATCCATTTTACAGTCCAATATTTTAGCCAGTAAGTGAGCATGTCCCATGGCTTGGTAATACCCTCCCATGACACCAAAAGGCATGACGGCTTTGCCATCTTTGACTAGCATGCCGGGAATAATGGTGTGTAGTGGTCGTTTATTGGGCGCAAGGCAATTTGGATGCGTTGGATCGACAGAAAAGCTTTCACCACGATTATGAAATAAGACACCTGATTTTGGTGCGACAAACCCAGTACCAAAACTATCAAATACTGAATTAATAAAGCTCACACAGTTGCGGTCTTTATCAACGATAGAAATATAGACGGTATCGCGATGAACTGGGCTGGCAAATTCAGGTAAGTCTTGAATAGCATGTTCAAGATCGATTTTAGCGGCAAGCTCGTCGGCTAACTCGTCTGACAAAAGGTAATCTGTGGGCACTTTGGCAACGTTAGGATCTGCCAATAATGCGTCGCGAGCCGCATAAGCGAGCCTTGTGGCTTCAATTTCACGGTGTAGCCTATTTGCAGATAATGCATCTTCTGTATCTTTAAAGCGCGCTAGAATATTTAAAATCATCAAGGCTATGATGCCTTGTCCATTGGGCGGGCATTCGAAAACGTCGTGATCTAAAAAGCGAGTTTTTATTGGCGTAACGTACTCTCCTCGAGCATTGGCAAAGTCCTCTAGAGTATGAGAGCCACCGATGCTTTGTAAGTATTCCACCATGTCTTCTGCGACTGGGCCTTTGTAAAAGCCTTCTCTGCCCTGTTTTGCTATTTGTCGTAAGGTTGCGCCTAACTCTGGTTGCTTGTGAATTTCCCCTATTTTTGGTGCGCGTCCTTTGGGTAGAAAAATACGTTTTGCCGTATCGTTTTTCGAGAGCAAGGATTCTTCTAATGCCCAGTCATTGTGGACTCTAGGCGCAATAGCATAGCCGTTCTCAGCCAGTTGGATTGCCGGAGCGAGCAAGTCTTCAAAAGGTAGTTTACCGTGGTCTTTGTGTAATTGAGTCCAAGCGTCAATAGCACCAGGAATGGTAATGGCCCAATGGGATTGGCGCTCTACTTTGTCGTCCGGGCCTTGTTGAAATGCTTTAAAATCCAAACCGGCTGGTGTTTTTCCAGAGCCGTTATAGGCCAGAATATTGTCGCTGCCTTTTAAAGAGAGTAAAGCGAAACAGTCGCCGCCAATTCCTGTTGAGCAAGGTTCGACAACACACTGAACGGCGCAAGCGGCGATCGCTGCATCGATCGCATTTCCGCCCGCATTTAATATTTGCGTGGCAATGAGTGTCGCTGTGGGGTGTGAGGTTGCTGCCATCGCTTGAGTAGAGACTGTTGTTGAACGTGTTGGGCTTTCAAAATTTCTCATAATAAGTGTCTTTCATCATGTTAAAGAGTCATTGTGTTAATGGGTATTGATGATCTGGTTAGGTTCGTTTTCGTAAATAAGGCGGTGATAATCGATACTCCAAAGCGGCGAGCCCGCGAATGATTAAAAAATTGATGGTTAAATAAATGGCTCCAGCGCAGACGAAAACTTCAATTGCTCGATAAGTTTCAGAAATTAAGCCATGGGCTATGCCAGTGACTTCCATCAAGGTGACTACCGATGCGAGGGATGTGCCTTTTACCATCAGAATAATTTCGTTACCGTAGCTAGGAATCGCTTGTCGTAAGGCGATAGGAAGAACGACAAGACGCATGGTTAAGTAATAAGATAAGCCCGAGGCGCGTGCCGCTTCGACTAACCCTTTCGGAACAGATTGAATTGCTCCGCGAAGAATTTCACTGCCATAGGCGGCCGTATTTAGGCTTAATGCCAGAATGGCACACCAATAAGGTTCACGGAAAAAGCCCCATAACCCCACAAACTGCAGCTCTTTACGAAACTGACCTAAGCCATAATAGATAAGGAAAATTTGCAGTAATAGTGGCGTTCCACGAAACACGGCGACAAAGGTGCGTATAGGTAGCGTGACTAGACGTTGCTTAGTTTGTAAAAGCAGAGCCAAAGTCAGTGCCAAAATAAAACCTAAACTGACCGAGATGGCCGTTAGCTGCAAGGTAACTGGCAGTCCGGACAACAGTTTAGGAATAATGATGAGATAAAACGAAAAATCCATATGATTGTCCTATTCAATGAGAGGTTCGATTTTCTGCGTATTTAAAAACGAACCCCGTCAGGACGGTTATTACCAGATAGAGGCAAGCCGCTGCGATATAAAAAATAAACGGTTCTCGAGTTGAACCTGCGCCAATTTGTGCTTGTCGCATTAATTCCACTAAACCGATCACTGAAATTAACGCTGAGTCTTTAAGGATTAACTGCCAAACATTGGAAATCCCGGGTAAGGCTAAGCGCATTATCTGCGGCATAATGACGAATCGCAGTGTCGGCCACTTTGGCAAGCCTAGGGCTTGGGCGGCTTCCAATTGGCCTTTATCAAGAGCTAAGTACGCGCCACGAAAAATCTCCGCTAGATAAGCTCCAGAGATAATGGCTAACGCCAACATACCTGTGGCGAAGGTCGGTAAACCAATAAAGCCATCCCAACCTAACAATTTACCTGTTGATGTCAGCAACATGCTGCCGCCGTAATAAAGCAAATAGATGGTAAGAAGGTCTGGAATACCTCGAAATAAAGTGCAGTAGCTGCGACCAAAGATGTTTAAAGCCCGATACTTTCCAACACGAAATGTTGCAATGACACCACCAAATAGGATGCCAACTAAAAAACTAGAAAAGGAAAGAAGGAGCGTGACTAAGGTGGCGGCAAGCAGAGATTTCCCCCAGCCACCGTCTCCAAAGCCAAGAAAATGTAATACATCAATCATATTACGAGCCTTTCTGAAATTAGGTAAATAGCTTCGGTAAGAAGCGCTATAGCGGATTACTAAAATTGGCATGAACGATAGAGCGATTGCGACCTTAAGCTCTTCCATAGAAAGGTTTTTCTATGGAAGAGCTGGAGCAATGACTTTTCGATTATGTCCGTGATTTAGCTGCCAGGGGTAATGTCTACGCCCATCCATTTTTCAGAAAGCTTTTTAATGGTTCCATCAGCCGTAGCGGATTGAATGGCTTTGTTTAACTTCTCACGAAGTTGATTATCATCTTTACGAACTCCTGCACCAACACCTCGGCCAAATATACCGCCGTAAAAGCCAGGACCGGCAATGGTGAAGTCTTGGAAACCATCATTTTTTAACGTTGCTGCTAGTACAGTACGTTGACCATAAATGGCATCTATACGGCCTGCTTCTAGGTCAAGATCTCGTTGTTCCGTTGTTTTGTAGGTACGGATATCAATATCGTCGCCGAAGTATTTCTTTAGAAATTCATACAGCGTAGTGGAGGCTTGCACACCGATCGTTTTACCTTCGAGTAACGGACGTAATTTTTCTATTGCTGTTTTGGCTTTTTGGGTGTCATTTAAAGAAACTTTTTCAGAGTCGATTGATTTGGCTAACTTACTGTCTTTTTCAACAGCAAAGCTTGAAGGGTCAATCGCATAAGGTTGACTAAAGTTCATTACCTCTAGGCGTTTGTCGGTAATGAACATGCCAGCCATGATGACATCGAATTTACCTGCATTAAGTGCTGGAATCATACCGCTCCAGTCTTGAGCAATAATCGTGCAATCCATCGCCATTTTTTTACACAGTACATTGGCTAAATCCACTTCAAAACCAGCCAATTGATCGTCTGCTGTCGTGAAGTTCCAAGGGGCGTAAGCTCCTTCGGTAGCAATAGTAATGGAATTTGATGCGGCGTGAGCACCTTGATAAACACTTAAAGCGAGTAAGGTCGCGATCAGGTTAAATTTCTTTTTCATAACTTGAGTTCCTTTTGTTCCTAGCTGTATTTTTACAGTCTTTTAGGAGGTTAATACTGCGGAGTTATCCGTCAGTATCTAGAATCAATCGACGCCTGTAGGGCGAGGATTGGGGGTTGCATACTCGGCCAGCAAAGGTGCTGTCTCAAGTATGTGTTCTTTGATAACGTTTTCAGCCAAATTAATATCACCCGATTTGAAGGCATTGATCAGCTCTTGGTGTTCTTGTCGTGAACTAATGGGCTTTTCGATTGAATCAAACCAAATACGCATATAGGGTTCGATGATGATGTGTTGTGCTGCAATTTGTCGGATAAGTTTTGGTCGGCCCGACAGACGAACGATGTAATTATGAAATTCCTGGTGTCGGACAACCCAATCTGTACCACTTTTTGATCCAGCAAATTCCATTCTGTCGAGTAAAAACTCTAATTCGGCAATCACATCTTGGTCTATATGCGGCATCGCTAATCGAACCGCTAATCCTTCTAGTACCGAACGTATTTCGAAGTTTTCGTAGAGTTCATCAAGTGTCAGTCCAGCTACAATACAGCTGCGATTGGATCGTAAAATAACCAAACCATCCCCCGCTAAGCGTCTTAAAGCTTCTCGTACAGGCATTCGGCTGACACCGATTTGAGTGGCTATGTCATCCGCGATCAATCTGGAGTTGGGCGGATAATGGCCCATTCTCAATTTATTCTGAATGTGGCGGTAAGCTTCTTCTTCTGCTGTCGCTGCTTGCGTTGTAAATGGCATGATCTGATTTTCCTATCACTTTATAAATTGGATACATTTATCCAATAATACACAAATATCATATTTGGCAAATTTTATTTTTTGTATACCCCCCTAGGGGTAGATGAGAGAAAAAAGTAAGAAAGTTCACCTATATGAATTTAATTATTTGATTTATATAGGAAAAATCATATTAGAAGGAAAAGAGAATAAAAAAATGCCATTCAAGAAAGTCTTGAATGGCATTTTTTTTAGCTATTTTTAATCGCGTTAGGCTTATAAGGCCGCTTTGATACTGTCTTCAATGGATGTGGTTGGGCGGCCAATTAAAGTGGATAGATCTTTACTGTTGCTGAACAAGGCACCTTGGGATGCGCCAATTTCTGAGTTAGCAAGGATGGCGGCGAAGCCTTCTGGTAAACCTGCGCCAACGAGGATTTTGGTGAATTCCGCTTCAGGAACGTTTTGATAAGCGACGGTTTTACCTGATACCTTGCTGATCGCTGCGGCGTATTCGCTTAACGTGAAAGCATTATCGCCAGCCAGTTCATAGACCTTGCCTGCTTGTCTGTCTTTTACCAGTACGGCCGCGGCCGCGGCAGCATAATCTGCACGTGCCGCGGTAGCCAGTTTGCCGTTTCCTGCACAGCCAACAACACCGTATTGTAATGCGGTTGCCACGCCCATTGTGTAGTTTTCCGAGTACCAGCCGTTGCGAAGTAGAACATAAGGAACACCTGATTCTGCTAATAATTTTTCTGTGGCTACGTGCTCTTGTGCCAAGATAAGTGGCGAGTTATCCGCGTTTAAAATACTGGTGTAAGCCAGCAAAGAAACACCGGCTTGTTTAGCGGCATTAATCACATTGCTGTGTTGGGTGGTGCGCTGGCCTACTTCACTGGAAGAAATCAGCAGTACTTTCTCTACATCTTGCATGGCCGCCACCAGTGATGCCATATCGTTGTAATCGGTTTGACGAACTTGAACGCCCTTTTCAGCTAGGTCTGCAACTTTCTCTGGACTACGAACCGCGGCAATAATCTGGCTTGCTGGTATTTTTTCTAAAAGTGAAGCAATGACAAGACGACCAAGTTGACCCGATGCACCTGTTACTAAAATCATATTATTCTCCTTTGCGTTTTAAGTTGATAAAAGTAGAATATATCACTAACAAACTTTTAGTAAGTACGCACAAAAAGGTAAGTATGGAAAATAATTTACAAGATTCTCAGAACGGTATGTCACGCTTATTTGATAAGGGCGATGTCTTTTCAGACAAATGCCCTTCTCGTGATATTTTGAAGCATGTTACGAGTCGTTGGGGAGTATTGGTTCTGTTTGCCCTAAAAGATGGACAGACACATCGCTTTAGTGAATTGCGTCGTAAGATTGCTGGTGTGAGCGAAAAAATGCTCGCACAAACTCTGCAATCCTTGGAATTAGATGGTTTTGTTTTACGTACTTCTTATCCCGTTGTACCACCTCATGTGGAATATAGTCTGACGGCGTTAGGGGTTGAAGTGTCTGCTCGTGTCGCCAGTTTAGCGGATTGGATTGAAGACAATATTGCCGATATTTTAGCGGCTCAGTCTGAGCAAAATAATTCATTAAATGTATGAATTAGAACCGTGGGAAGTCGTTCTGAGTGTGTGTATTTTAAGATTTCTATGAGAGTAAATACTTACTTTTTGCTTGAAGCTAAGCACACCGCTGGTAAGCGGCGTGCTTAGTGGAAGTGACAGATAACTGAACTTATATGCCGAATTTATCACGCATATTGTAGTACATCGCGCCTACGACTGTGTATGGTATGCGCAGTAGTCTTCCTCCTGGAAATGGGTATTGAGGCATGCTGGCGAATACATTAAAGCGCTCCATGTCCCCATCAATTGCATCGGATAGGATTTCTCCCATCAGATGTGAGTTGGTCACACCATGACCTGAGTAGCCTTGTGCATAATAAAGGTTATCGCCAATTTTACCCACTTGTGGCATGCGCATCATGGTCAGTAGGAAGTTACCAGTCCAAGCAAAGTCTATTTTGGTGTCTTTGAGCATCGGATAGGTTTCCAACATCTTTGGCACTATGATGGACTCAATCTTACCTGGATCACGAGCACCATAGGTTGTGCCGCCTCCATAGATAAGGCGCCCATCCCCTGATAGACGGTAGTAATCCAATACGTAGTTACAGTCTTCAACACAACGATCTGTTGGTAACAGCTGCTTCTGCATATCCTCCGATAGTGGTTCTGTTGCGATGACTTGAGTACCGCATGGCATGGCCTTTTTCTCTATCTCTGGCAGTAAGCCAAATACATAGGCGTTACCAGCAACGACGATAGTATCTGCGACGACCGTACCTTGATTGGTGACGACTTTGCCTGGTTTGCCTTTTTCTAAGCGGATGACTTCAGAATCTTCGAATATTTGACCACCGAGTTCCTCGAATGCTTTGGCTTGTCCAAGTACCAAGTTCAATGGTTGAATGTGTCCCCCTTTTTTATCCAACAAGCCACCAGCATAGCGATCTGAGCCGATATGATCTTGAATAGAAGAAGCCGTTAAAAGCTCTAACTCGTTATGCCCATGACTTTCCCAAAGGGCTTTTTTAGCTTTGAGTTCTTCGAATTGTTTTTTATTACAGGCAGCAAAGACGTTGCCATGTTTTAGATCACAATCGATGTTGTATTTTTCGATACGGTGACGAATTAACTCAGAACCAGAAAAGGCCATTTTTGCCATTTTCTGGCCAACTTCTTCGCCGTAATTTTGGAAGATGTAGTCAATATCACGGTTAAAGCTATTTACGATTTGACCGCCATTACGACCAGAAGCGCCAAAACCGATGCGTGAGCCTTCAACCACAATAACGCGCTTTCCTTTTTCCGCTAGGCTTAATGCGGTCGATATGCCAGTGAACCCAGCACCAACGACACAGACATCACAACGATGCTCACCCGTTAGCTGTGGACGAATGGCTTTATCATTTGCGGAGGCCGCGTAGTATGAGTTTGCATGAGTAGGGGATGACATATAGAACCTCTCCTATAGCGTGTAGACGCTTTACATTGTGCGTCTACAGTAGTGTAAAAAAAGTGGGGCGAATAACGCCCCTATTCGACTTAAGTTATTTGAGTTCTAGGATTGGCTTATTTCAAACTGATCCAAGTGTTTTTAATCTCAGTGTATTTTTCTAGTGCGTGCCATGATTTATCTCGGCCATTTCCAGACGCTTTCACGCCTCCAAATGGAACCGTTGTATCGCCATCGCCCCATGTATTCACCCATACCATGCCGGATTCTAGTAGACGACTGACACGGTGTGCGCGGCCCAAATCATTGGTCCAAACAGAAGCGCCTAAGCCGTATTTTGAATCGTTTGCCAACTCAATGGCTTCGGCTTCAGAATCAAATGTCATCACGGCTAAAACAGGACCAAAAATCTCTTCCTGTACGAAGCTCATAGCATGGCTTGCATCCGTAAAGATGGTTGGTTTAGCGTAAAAACCTTGCCCTTCTTGGTAATCAGGAGCGCCGCCAAGTGCCAGAGTGGCACCGTCAGCAATGGCACTTTCGATAAAACCTGTCACGGTATCGAGCTGGGCTTTATCGACCATTGGCCCCATTTTGGTAGCCGGATCTAGTGGATCACCTGGTACATAAGCTTTGGCTGCGTCCAGTAACGCGACCATAAACTCTTCTTTGATGCTGCTGTGAACATACAAACGAGAACAGGCTATACAGACTTCCCCTTGGTTGGTGAAGATGGCAGTCGCAGCACCTTTAGCCGCGGCTTGAATGTCCTTGCAGTCTTCAAAAACGATACAAGGTGATTTACCGCCCGCTTCTAGCCAAACGCGTTTCATATTGGATTGACCTGCATATTGCATTAATAGACCAGCAACACGACTAGAGCCGGTAAAGGCCAAGGTACCAATATCATTATGCAGCGCAAGGGCTTTCCCAGCGGTGTGACCAAAGCCTGGGAGGACGTTAAATACACCATCGGGAACCCCTGCTTGCGTTGCTAACTCGGCAATTCTGAGAGCGCTCAAAGGCGATTTCTCAGATGGTTTTAAAATAATGCTGTTGCCTGCGGCGAGAGCTGGTGCAATCTTCCACATCACCATCATTAATGGGTAGTTCCATGGCGTAATGATAGCGACAACACCCAAAGGTTCGCGGCTAATTAGCGCTAAATTGTCTGGGTTTGTGGGCGCAATTTCACCGTACAATTTGTCAATGCACTCCGCTGACCAGCGTAAGCTATCGATGGAGTCTGGTACGTCAATGGCAACCATTTCTGATATCGACTTACCCATATCTAAGGTATCGATCAGGGCTAGTTCATCTTGGTGCTCTTCGAGCAAATCGGCCCATTTTTGTAGGATACGTTTGCGTTTGTTTGGCGCCATGTTTGACCAAACACCGCTTTTAAATGCTTTTTTGGCTGCAGCGGTAGCAAGGTTTACATCGGCTTCATCGCAGCTAGCGACTTTGGCTAATAAAGATTCATCCGTTGGATTGATGCAATCGAACGTTTCGCCGCTTTGTGCTGGCGTGAACGCACCGTTAATATATGCGTCGGAATGTAGGGTAATTGTGTTACGAAGGGCTTGCCATTCTTGGTAAGTTTTCATACGTAATTCCTTTCTTTGGCGTTCAATCAAAACGCTGAATAAGATTGCTTTGAATCTAAACTAACAGTCAGTGTTCTTTCACACCATATCCCCGTGGGGGTATATCGTAATCTTGCGACTTGTATAAGATGTCAAAATGGCTTGCTAACATCGTTTAGTAATGCAAAGTAGTAAGTAGTATAAAAGAATGAAAAAATCCTCAGCAAAATATCACTTGGAGAATTCAAATTATGTCTAAGGTAACCGTTGCCGCTACGCAAATGCATTGCACGTGGAATCAAAAAGAAAACCTTGATCGTGCTGAAAAATTAATACGTTCGGCGGCTGCAAAAGGCGCCCAAGTTATTCTGATTCAAGAACTGTTTGAAACGCCCTACTTTTGCATTGAGATCCACGAACCGTACCACGATTTGGCCACTACATTAGATGAAAATGCGGCGTTTAAACGCTTTCAAGAATTGGCTACGGAGCTGAATGTCGTATTGCCATTCAGTTGGTTTGAGAAAGCGGGACAAGTACGTTTTAACTCGGTTGCCATGATAGATGCTGGTGGTGAATTGCTTGGCGTTTACCGTAAAACACACATTCCAGATAGTGATGGTTATTTGGAAAAATATTATTTCAGCCCTGGTGATACCGGTTTTAAAGTTTGGAGCACCAAGTTTGGTCGCATTGGTGTGGGGATTTGTTGGGATCAGTGGTTCCCAGAAACCGCTCGTTCCATGGCGTTAATGGGTGCGGATATACTGCTTTTCCCAACGGCCATTGGTTCCGAGCCGAGCCAGTCAGATTTAGACAGTATGCCTCATTGGACGAATACCATGCGTGGTCATGCCGCCGCGAATCAGATCCCTGTGATCGCGTCCAATCGTATTGGTACAGAGCAAGCACAACATCGTGACTTGGAACTGACCTTCTACGGTTCTTCCTTTATTTGTGACGACTGCGGTGAACTGATCGAACAAGCAGACCGTGAGAGTGAAGCGATTCTTGTGCATACGTTTGATTTGGACAAAGTGCGTACTCAGCGTAAAGCATGGGGACTGTTCCGCGACCGTCGTCCAGAACATTATGGCGTTATCAATACACTGGATGGCCAAGTAAAATAGGAGGTTTCATGTTAACCACTCCAAAAGCAGATCAATTTTGGATGCCGGGCGAACACAGTCCACAGAGTGCGGTTTGGCTTGCTTGGCCAACGCGTCCAGATAATTGGCGCGATAACGGCTTGCCAGCACAAGCGGCTTTTGCGCACTTTATTGAGCGTCTAGCGGGTTACGTCACCGTAAAATTGGCGGTCTTGCCTGAATACGAAGCTCAAGCGCGAAGCATGTTACCGAGTGCTGTTGAGATTATTCCAATGGCTTATGATGATGCATGGATGCGCGACATAGGGCCAACCATGGTGATCAATGAGGCGGGCGAGAAGCGTGCCGTCAACTGGCAGTTTAATGCTTGGGGTGGTGAGCTAGATGGCTTGTACGATGATTGGTCGAATGACGAATTGGTCGCCAAGTTAGTTGCAGCCAATGAAGGCGTTGAATGTTATGACGCGCCTTTTATTTTGGAAGGTGGTTCTATTCACAGCGACGGTGAAGGCACGCTTTACACCACGGAAGAATGTTTGCTGCATCCTAGTCGTAACCCAGATTTAAGCCGAAAACAGATTGAGTCTTTGCTGAAAGACTTTTTATCCGTTGAAAAAATTATTTGGCTACCTTTGGGCGTGTTCAACGACGAAACCAATGGGCATATCGATAACATTTTACATGTTGTGCGGCCTGGGGAAGTTTTGCTCGCTGTGTGTGACGATGAAAATGATCCGCAATATGCCATTAGTCAGCAAGCGTTGAAAGTGCTGGAAGAGGCCCGCGATGCTCGCGGACGTAAGATCATTGTTCACGCTTTGCCTATACCTGGTCCTTTGTACATGACGGAAGAAGAGTCTTCAGGATTAGTGCAACCAGAACGTATGGAACGCGGCGCAAATGATCGTTTAGCTGGCTCTTACGCGAATTGCTTGATTTGTAACGGGGCGGTATTTTATCCGTTATTGGATGAAAAAAGGGATACACAAGCTCACGCTATTTTGCAGGCGGCGTTTCCTAAACACGAGATCATCGGCATCCCTGCTCGAGATATCTTACTCGGCGGCGGTAATCTTCACTGTATTACACAGCAAATACCAGCTTAATTTCTCTTTTTAATAGAGCGTGAATAAAAATGCCTAGCGACTCATATCGCTAGGCATTTTTTTATCATGGTATGAATCTGTGGGATTGCTCAGATTAATGTCCGGTTTTAATGTCCGTCCATAAACGCACCATTAAGCGCTCGATTTTTAACCCTCGTACTTTTTGGGCGAACAATTTCTTTTTCACCTCAGCGCTTGGGTAGATGCCTTCATTACTAGAAATATCTGGGTCTTGCAGTTCCATTGCATCCAAGTTGGGGTTGGCGTAGGCCACATAGTTGGAAATATCCGCGATGATTTCAGGACGTAATAAGAAATTAATAAATTGATAAGCGGCGGCTTTATTGTTGGCATCTTTTGGTATAGCTAGCATATCAAACCAGATTTGTGTGCCCTCTTTGGGAATGCTGTATTCGATATTGATACCATTACCGGCTTCAATTGCACGATCTTGTGCTTGAATCACATCGCCCGACCAACCAATGGCCACACAGATGTCGCCATTGGCCAAGGCGCTAATGTATTGCGAAGAATGGAATTGGCTAATATAAGGTCGTACACTTTTAAGCAATGTCACGGCTTCACTGTCTAAAGCATAGTCTTGTGGGTTGCGGCTGTTTGGGTTTTTGCCTAAATAATTGAGAGTTAGTGGGTACAGTTCATCTGGAGAGTCTAAAAACATAACACCACATTTTTGCAGTTTTTCCATGTTTTCTGGTTTAAATACCAAATCCCAGCTGTTTACTGGCGCATCGTCACCCAGTACTTCTTTGACTTTATCGACATTGTAGCCAATTCCTGTGGTACCCCATAAATAAGGTACGCCATATTGGTTACCTGGGTCGACGGCTTCAAGGAAAGACATGAGTTCTGGATCCAGGTGTTTAAGATTGGGCAACTTATCTTTATCCAGCTTACTAAATACTCCGGCTTTGATTTGACGGCCCATGAAGGACGCCGTCGGAACCACTAAATCATACCCTGAGTTGCCTGCCAGCAGTTTGGCTTCTAAAACTTCGTTGCTGTCAAAAACGTCTTGTATAACTTCTATTCCTGTTTTGGCTTCAAAGCGCTCTATTGTGTCTTCAGCCATGTAATCCGACCAGTTGAAAAATTTAAGTGTTTCGGCTACTGCGGGGGTCGCCATTACACCTAGAGCGCACGCCATGCCGGCAATGGGAAGTGCTTTGAGGATCTTACGATTCTTTTGTGTCATGATTTAGTTCCTTTAATGATGAAGTCATTAGAGCCACGCAAGGCTTTTTTATCCTTGTCGTGGCGGCGTAAAGCAGATTAACAATGGTTACACGTTCAACAATAGATGCTCTCGCTCCCACGAACTGATCACGCGGTTAAAAGTTTCGAACTCACTGCGTTTCACTCCCATGTAAGCGGCCACAAAATCTTTCCCTAAAATATCGCACAGTGGCTCACATTCTTCCAACAGGCGTAAGCCCTCTTCAAGTGTTCGAGCTATTTCTACATCTGGATATTCCGATGGTGTTACTTCTGCTTTGACCGGTTCTGTTGGTTGAAGCTTTTGTTTCATACCTAAGTAGCCACAGGCCAATGTCGCCGCAATAGCGAGATAGGGGTTACAGTCGGCTCCCGGAAAGCGGTTTTCTATTCGTGTTGCTTGAGGTGGTGCAAAAGGGATACGTAAACCTGCTGTGCGGTTATCAAATCCCCAGTTCATATTAATGGGAGCCGCCATTTCAGGTGAGAAGCGTCGATAGGAGTTGACGTTTGGCGCAAAGAAGGAGATCGCATTTGGTGTGTACTGTTGCAAGCCGCCTAAATAGTGGAAAAACAGATCGCTGGGTTGGCCATTATCATCAAAGACGTTTTTGCCTGTTTTGGTATCGACTAAGCTCTGATGGATATGCATGGAGCTACCAGGCTCGTTTTTCATCGGTTTTGCCATAAAGGTCGCATAAACACCATGTTTTAGGGCGGCTTCACGTAAGGTGCGCTTAAACACAAAGACCTGATCGGCCAGATCAAGCGGGTCACCGTGAATAAAGTTGATTTCCATTTGTGCGGCGCCGGATTCATGAATCAATGTGTCGACATCCAAATTTTGGGCTTCGCAATAGCTGTAAAGGGTATCTATGATGGTGTTGAATTCATTAACGGCATCAATACTGTAGGAACGACGCGAGGTTTCTCGTTTACCAGAACGACCCACTGCTGGCTTGAGTTCGTAGTCAGGGTCTGTGTTGGGGTGGATAAGATAGAACTCTACTTCGGGCGCAATGATTGGGCTTAGCCCTTCTTTTTCATAGAGGGATAAAATATTACGTAAGATGGTACGACTTGCTAATGGGTGCAAATTGCCATCTGTGGTGTAGCAATCATTAATCACCTGAGCGGTCGGTTCGTCCGCCCATGGCACCATGCGCAAGGTATTGGCGTCTGGTTTGAGGATCATGTCGCGATCACTGGAGTCGATAATGTCATAGTGATTATCGGCCCAATCACCGGTGACACTTTGAACGAGTACCGTTTCTGGGATTCGTCCAGTCTTCTCGGCAAGAAACTTAAAGGTAGGATAAAACTTACCTCGTGCATTCCCTGTTAGGTCTGCTAATGTCGACTCGACTTCCGTAATGCCATGCTCTTTTAAAAAAGATTCAAACTCTGTCATAACTCACCTTAACTTTGGCTACTTAACGAATATTTCTGATCAGTATACTTACATTGATTTGAATTATTGGGCCCTAGTTAGGAGGATGATACTTCACAACAACCCGAACAATGATTCGGTTTCAACATTATTTTAGTTTGATTTTTAAATCAACACCTTGTTTAAAAATAAGTTCAAATTACAATTGACACAAATATATAATCGATCAATCATTCGGTTATTGAGCTTTTTGACTATACAGGAGTGCCCATTGAGCAAACATGAATCGTCTTACTACGAGGCGACGGCGAACGCAGTAAAAAACCGTCCGCAGCTCGTTGGTGATCACAGTACAGATATTTGCATCATTGGTGGTGGGTTTACCGGAACCTCGGCCGCTTTGCACCTTGCCGAGGCCGGTTATAAGGTGACTTTGTTGGAAGCAAATCATATTGGTTGGGGGGCATCAGGACGTAATGGCGGTCAAATTTGTCAAGGTCATAACATGGGTCATGCGGATTTGGTTGCTAAGGTGGGAAAAGAGACGGCAGATTTACTCTGGCAAACCTCTGTCGATTCTGTAGAGATAGTCAAAGATCTGATTGCACAATACCAAATTGATTGTGATTTAACGTCGGGCGTATTGCATGTGGCCTCGAAGTCTCGTCATGCCGATGACATCAAACAAGCAGTAGAATATAAACGGCAACAGCTAAACTATGACAAGGTCGATTATCTTGATGCGAACGCGGTGGCGGCTAAATTGGGTACAGATCGTTACTTTGGCGGTGAATGGTATAAAGATGGAGCTCATATTCACCCTTTGAACTTTGTCTTGGGACTGGCTAACGCCGCTGAGTCTCATGGCGCGACACTTTATGAGCATTCAGAAGTTATTGAATATACAGATGGTAAAGAGCCTGAAGTAATTACCAATAAAGGTCGTGTCAAATGTCGCTATTTATTGTTTGCTTGTAATGGCTACTTGGGCAATTTGAATGGTCCTGCGGCGCGAAAAATCATGCCGATTAATAACTTTATTATTGCTACCGAACCTTTGCCAGATAAAGTGACAGAGCTTATCAATCCTGAGCGCTTGGCCGTTGCGGACTCTAAGTTTGTGGTCAACTATTATCGTTTATCCAGCGATGGCAGAATGTTATGGGGCGGTGGTGAAAACTATACCCCTTCTTTCCCGAAAGACATTGCCGGATTTGTTAAAAAGCACATGTTGGCGACTTACCCAGAGTTAGCCCAATACCACATTGATTACGCTTGGGGCGGCACGTTGGCGATTACACTTAATCGCATGCCACAGATTACGCGCCAACAAGAGAACATTTTTGTCGCACAAGGGTACTCCGGTCATGGTGTCGCGCTGGCGACTTATGCCGGAGCGATTTTTGCCAAAGCGGTACAAGGCTCACTAGAAGAAGTGGATGCATTTGAAAAATTGCCTTCACGTGATTTTCCTGGCGGTACATTACTGCGCTGGCCAGGCCTAGTGGCAGGTATGTTGTATTACTCTCTGTTGGATCGATTGCCCTAATGTAATGGATGAACTGGCATTGCCATGTCCAGTGTGAGGTGCCATGTGTATAATTTAAGCAACCAATTTTTCGAACTCTGTTAAAAGGAAGTCAACTTCGACCATGGCCACCCCTCCATCCCAAGTGAAAACCATGCAACCTGTTTCGCCGCGTAGTGAGCCAGTACAGTCGCGTTCAATTAAACGTGCAAAGCAAATCTTAGACGTGACCAGCGAACTTTTGGAAACAGTGGGATTAAATGATCTAAATACGGCGATTATTGCCAAAGAGGTGGGCATTTCGGTTGGGTCTTTGTACCACTATTTCCCGAATAAGCATGCTATTTTGTACGCGATGGGGAAGTCTTGGCTTGATAGTATTGAAGAGGTTCTTGCTGAGATTCAAGAGTGGCCGTTAGAAGCCATGACATTGACTGACTTTATTGATCAGGTGGTTGATATAAATCTGCGTACTTATCGCCAGCAACGCGCGGTTTTAGGGTTAGTACAAGCGATGTTTTCGGTACAGGAATTGCGCGAATTGGATGAACAACATGATGACATGGTGATCTCTCAAATGGCAAAGGTCTTTAAGCGGATTGGTCTGAAAAAGCATATTCGCGAGCGAGAGCGTATTGCGCGTTTGTATTTAGAAGTGACCCACAGTACCTATTTGGTCGTGGTGAACCAAAATGAGCGGCGTGCTTCGAGCACCTTGTTGGATCTCAAGCTGATGCTGACCAGTTTAATGGAGCGTCATATTAATGAGCCAACGTCCTGATGCAAGCCGCTTTTCGTTAGTTTTTTTCTCTGTCTAAGGCGTCCAAATGCGTTAAGAATAACGTGAAAATTTCGGATTGAGTTGAAGTATTCAACTTAGAATGGATATTTTTCCTATGTACCTTGACGGTGCCAGCACTGATATCCAGTTCATTGGCGATGGATTTGGAAGAATGCCCTTTTAGTAGTAGACCAAGAATTTCTTGTTCACGGGTGGTTAATACACCATGGGCAAAGCTTTTTAGGGCATATTTAAGTGGGCCTGAACTCGCCTCACGGTTTACGAATTCTCCTGATTGTGTAAGCCAAAATTGTTTGATTAAGGCTTCGATCATAGGAAAAACGTTTTTTAAATTATTCAATTCAGTACGACGAATTGAACCGACTGTTTTTTGCCTTCCTAGTGAAACTGCACAAGTTGTTGTTTTATCCAGTTCTATCAAAAGATTAATTTCATCAACCAAATCAAAGTTGCGGTAACAAGTTTGGTAGTACTCGGTTTCCTCAAACGAGTCTGGCGCCATGTCAATTAAGCGATAAACGCCAGGGGAAATACCTTGTTGTATGGCGTTAAAAAGAGGATCGAGTAAATACGCTTTATTGAGGTAGGTTCGTAAGCTGTGGCTTTGCTCGCTCGGGTTACTTGGGTGGATCAATAGTGGCTTCAGCGTTTTTTTGTAGGTCACTATGATGATGGTGTCAAAATAACACAAATTTTTAAGCACATCTTCTAATGCTGTTGGAAAGCTGGGCACACGAATATGGCTCGTTAAAGCTCCAAGGTCCTTCATTAGCTCGGGTAACGCCAACTGGCCCCTTAAAGCGTTTTTCTGCATCATTTTGGATCCTCTCTCATGCTTTACTCTCATATAAAGCGTCATTATGGTGCATAAAATCAACGTCTTTATAAATCGTGGCCGTTAAGTAGCAACTATTAGGCCACATTTTCCATTGCTGGAAGCAGTAAGCAAATCGACTTATTACTCGGTTTTGCTATTTGCCTTCAAGGTTAATATTCAGAGCAAAATATCGTCGACTTTTTAATTCTTTTTGTAGTAAAAATGCAGTCACCATCTGCAAATTTTCAGGCTTACGCTATTTAATTTAATTTTGATGAGTGCTTTGAAATCACGCTTAATCAACAAATATCAGTCACATAGCGATATGTGAAGGTAAGACTATCTCTTACTGCGTATAGTTAATATATAAATATGTTGAAATTTGCATATACCCAATCGGGGGTAGTTACTCGCAACATTTGCTCGGGTTAAGGTGATTTATATCAGAAGAATGTAACTTGAACCCTACCCTTAACATGAAAAAATCGAAACAAAGTTCGATTATTAATTGGATTCAAAATGACTTCTTCAGCAGTAAGACTCATTTCATAAGAGAATATTCTATGTCGGATATGTATAAAGGGAACAACGAATTTGATCTGTTCATTACAGACTTGAATGGTAATTTGCGTGGTAAGCGCATTCCCTCTAGCGGTTTAAAAAGCGTCATGACTCAAGGCGTAAAACTTCCTCAATCAGTGATTGGATTTGACCACTGGGGAGATGATGTTCTCGATAATGGCATGGTTTTCGAGACTGGCGATAGTGACGGTGTGTGCTTCCCTGTTCATCCTGAACCGATTCCTGTGCCTTGGGCTGAGTCGGCTCGCGATCAAATCTTAGCGATGATGTACAACGCGGATGGAACGCCATTTTATCCTGATCCTCGTCAGATCTTGACCCGTATTGTTAAGCGTTTCAAAGACCTTGGTTACACGCCTGTCGTCGCAACGGAACTAGAATTTTACTTATTAGACGGCCAAGCAGAAGCTAAACGTCAGCCTTCTCCACCTATCATCGTAGAAGGTAATGGCGTACGTCTAAACAAAACCGATTGTTATTCCATCGAAGAAATGGATGGCCTAGAAGGCTTTTTTGCTGAAGTTCGTCGAGCCTGTGAAATCCAAGGTATTCCTGCTGACACGATTATCTCAGAATTGGGTCCTGGTCAGTTTGAAATCAATATGAAACACACCAATGACGCGGTTCAAGCGGCGGATCATGCGGTGATGTTTAAACGTTTAGTGAAAGGCGTGGCGCGTCATCATGATTTCGGTGCGACCTTTATGGCGAAGCCTTATGCGGAAAAAAGTGGTAATGGCTTCCATGTGCATTTCAGCTTGCTAGATGAACAAGGCAACAACGTATTTGATAATGGTACAGACGAAGGCTCTGGCTTACTGCAACAGGCGGTCGCTGGTGTGTTGAACCATATGTCTGGCTCTATGTTGGTCTTTGCTCCACACATGAACTCTTACCGTCGCTTCCAAAACGGCGCTCATGCTCCCACTTTTGCTAGCTGGGGCTATGAAAATCGTACTGTCGCGGTTCGTATTCCGGAAAGTGAGCCAGTGGCTCGCCGTATTGAACACCGAGTGGCGGGAGCGGATGCTAATCCATATTTGGTACTGGCTGCTGTGTTAGGTGCTGCATTGCATGGCATTGAAGCGAAATTGTCACCACCTCAACCCATTGAAGGTGATGCTTATGCAATGTCTGAGCGCTTTGAACCTCTGCCTAATCGATGGGAGCTTGCGTCCGAATCTTTTGCTGATAGTGTTTTCTTGCGTGATTATTTAGGTGAAGAGTTTGTACGTGTTTATGGCGCAGCAAAAGAACAAGAGCAGCAAAAAATATACAGCCGTATTTCGAATGTTGAATACGAAGCTTATTTATAGTTACAGATAGCTTAGTCGCTTGAGTAAAAGAGCAAAATAAGAAAGCCCGTTAGAGGCTTTGGAAATAATGAAGAAACCACAACTGGAACCGGTCAATGAAAATTGACTGATAATTGGAGAATCTACATGAAGCGCAATATATTGAGTTTATTGGTTGTTGGCACGGCGTCGACTTTTGCTGTAAGCAGCTACGCAGAAGAAGTTGTCAATGTTTACAATTTTTCAGACTACATGGCGCCAGGCGCGTTAGAGCAATTTACCAAAGAAACGGGCATTAAGGTAAATTACGATGTGTACGACAGCAATGAAGTATTGGAAGCTAAATTGATGGCGGGTGGCTCTGGCTACGATATTGTGGTTCCGTCAAACTCCTTCTTTGAACGACAAGTAAAAGCTGGTGTTTATCAAACCATTGATAAGAGTAAGCTGAGCAATTACGGCAACCTAGATCAAGCTGTGGCCAAGACTTTAGAAAAGCAAGATCCAGGCAATGCGCATCATATTCCTTATGCTTGGGGAACCATTGGCATAGGTTACAATACGAAAATGGTTGAAGAGCGCCTAGGAACCAAAGACATTACCTCTTGGGACGTTGTATTTGACCCAACCATCGCGGCTAAGCTAGCGGATTGTGGTATCACCATTTTGGATTCTCCGGCAGAAATCATGTCCGTGGTGAACAACTATCGTAAAGTAGATCCGAACTCTGAAGACAAAGGTGAGTTAGAAAAGTCAGCCAAGATTCTATCTGATACTCGAGATAATATTCGTTATTTCCATTCAAGCAAGTATATTTCTGAATTGGCGAACGGCGATGTGTGTGTGACCATTGGTTATAATGGTGATGTGTTACAGGCAAAAAGTCGTGCAGAAGAAGCGGGTCAAGGTGTCGACATTAATTTTGTGAACCCTAAAGAAGGTACTTTAGGTTGGTTCGATTTGATGGCGATTCCTGCTGATGCGCCTCACCCTGAGGCGGCACTTAAGTACATTAACTTTATTCTTAAGAAAGACATCGCGGCGGCTATTTCAAATTACGTATTCTTTGCAGTGCCTAATACGGCTGCTGAGCCTTTGTTAGATAAAGAAGTGGCTGAAAACCCTGCTGTGTATCCAACGCAAGAAGACAAGAAAACACTGTTTGTGCAAACCGCCCATACAGCACGTTTTGACCGCTTGCTAACGCGTGCTTGGACAAATATTAAGACAGGCCGATAATCCGCCTTCTGTATGTGGGCGATGCTGCTACTATCTTAGCATCGCCCTTTTCCACTATTATCTGACAGGTTTGTGATATGTCCGTGTCTTCTCCTTCTCCTATACTAACATCTCAAACGATGCCTGCTTGGCGTCAAAAAGACGCTGAACCTTTTGTTCGCATTGAGCAAATCAATAAAACGTTTGGCGATTTTACCGCTGTGAATAACGTTTCTCTGGATATTTATAAAAACGAATTATTTTGCCTATTGGGTGGGTCGGGTTCTGGTAAAAGTACCCTGCTACGAATGTTGGCAGGCTTTGAGTCCCCTACTTCCGGTCGCATCATTATTGATGGTGTTGACATGTCGGACGTTCCGCCATGGGAACGCCCTGTGAACATGATGTTCCAGTCTTATGCCTTGTTCCCTCATTTGACGGTTGAAGCCAATGTGGCGTTTGGCCTAAAGCGTGAAGGAGTATCCAGCAGTGAAGTAAAAAAACGTGTGGCTGAAATTCTTGAGATGGTCAAGTTAGGTCATCTTGCGCGTCGCAAACCACATATGTTGTCTGGCGGACAGCGTCAACGTGTGGCCTTGGCTCGCTCTTTGGTTAAACGCCCTAAATTATTGCTGTTGGATGAGCCATTAGGCGCCCTAGATAAAAAATTGCGCGAAGAAACACAGTTTGAACTGATGCGTTTGCAAGAAGAGCTAGGCATTACCTTTGTCGTCGTGACTCACGACCAAGAAGAAGCCATGACATTGGCAACGCGCATTGGTGTTATGAATGACGGCGTGATCGTCCAAACTGCCGAACCTCATGAAGTGTATGAGTATCCTAGCAACCGTTATGTTGCGGAATTTATTGGTAATGTGAACCTGTTTAAAGGGTCTGTGGTGTCCGATGAACGAGACAGTGCGGCGATTCAGTGTGATGACACCAATGGTTTGATTTTCTTGGATCACGGTATCAGTTGTGCACCTAATCAAGTTGTAAATGTGGCGATTCGCCCTGAAAAAATACGCATTACCCGTGAGGCTGTCGTTGAGCAAAACAATACCGCGGAAGGGGTTATCACTGAAGTGGCGTACATGGGGAGTCAATCTATCTACAAGGTGCGTTTGCTGTCTGGTAAAGAAGTACGTGTCACTCAACCCAATACTCAACGAGACACTGGTGAGCGCCTAACATGGGATGATCAGGTGTATTTATCTTGGGATGCCGATAGCAGCGTGGTACTCACATCATGATGAACGCACCCTCCAATACAACAAGTCCGACGCTATGGCAGCGTTTACAAAATATTCGTCTAGGGCGCTGGTTTGTTATTTTAATCCCTATGTTGTGGCTGGCGGCGTTCTTTTTTATCCCTTTTTTGGTGGTGTTTAAAATCTCGCTATCCGAGGCCATGATTTCGGTGCCACCCTATTCGCCATTATTGGAATGGGATCCAAGTAACGCTTACGCTACGTTGAAAGTGACCTTTGGCAACTATCTTTTTTTGTTTGAATCGCGTTTTTATCTGGATGCGTATTTAAGCTCTTTGCGCATTGCCGCGGTGTCGACTTTTTTCACCTTAATCATTGGTTTTCCGATTGCTTATTTCATTGCGCGCAGTGGACCAACGGCTCGTACAGTATTGTTGTCACTGGTTATTTTGCCTTTTTGGACCTCCTTTCTATTGCGTGTTTACGCGTGGATGTCTTTGCTGAAGAAGAATGGTTTGGTCAATGACACATTGATGTCTTTAGGTTTGATCGATCAACCGCTGCAAATCTTACAAACGGATGTGGCGGTGTATATCGGTATTGTTTACACCTACTTGCCCTTTATGATTTTGCCTTTGTATACCACATTAGAAAAAATGGACATGAGCTTGATTGAGGCGGCGAAAGATCTGGGTGCGAAACCTTGGCGAGCCTTTTGTTTGGTGACTTTACCTTTGGCCAAGCCTGGTATAATCGCGGGCTGTCTGTTGGTGTTTATTCCTGCAGTTGGGGAGTTTGTTATTCCTGCTTTGTTAGGTGGCTCAGATACCTTGATGATTGGTCGTGTGTTGTGGGACGAGTTTTTCCTAAATCGAGATTGGCCGCTGGCGTCGGCGGTTGCCATTGTGATGCTGATCGTTCTGGTTGGTCCTATTATGTTCATGCGTAATGGCAATAAGGAGGCGATGTAATGAAAAATCATTCTTTAGCGCTTAAGTTAAGTGCTGGTTTCGGCTTCTTATTTTTATACGCACCGATTGTAGCTCTGATTGTTTACAGTTTTAACGAATCCAAGCTGGTGACCGTTTGGGGAGGCTGGTCTTTAAAATGGTATGTTGAGTTGTTCCAAAATGATCAGATCATGGATGCCGCTTGGATTAGTTTAAAAATTGCCTTTATCAGTGCCTCTTTGGCGGCTGTACTCGGTACTTTGGCTGGGTTTGTGTTAAGTCGTATGACGAAGTTTCGTGGCAAAACCATGATGGCTGGTTGGGTTACAGCGCCTTTGGTGATGCCTGAAGTCATCACCGGTTTGTCGCTATTACTGTTGTTTGTCGCTATGGAAAGTATGTTTGGTTGGCCTGCAGGACGAGGCATGACGACAATTATTATTGCGCACACAACCTTTTGTTTAGCTTATGTGGCTGTGGTGGTGCAATCACGTTTGTCATCTATGGATGAGACGTTAGAAGAAGCGGCGATGGATCTTGGTGCTAAGCCAGTTTCCTTGTTTTTCTTAATTACGTTGCCGTTGATTGCGCCTGCTATCTTGTCTGGCTGGTTATTGTCATTTACCTTATCACTTGATGATTTGGTCATCGCGAGTTTCGTCTCAGGTCCGGGTAACTCGACCTTGCCAATGGTGATTTTCTCGAAAGTTCGTTTGGGTGTGACGCCAGAAATCAACGCCCTCGCGACCCTAATGATATTAGTGGTTTCCATTGCAGTGATTGCGGCGATTTTTATTATGCGCCGTCAAAATCGATTCCAAAATCCATAAGCGTTATGCCACTGAGGTAAGTGATTAATGAAGATAGGAATTCTCGCAGCAGGCATTACGCCTGATGTGTTACGCGATAAGTATCCGACTTACGCCGAAATGTTTGCTCAACAAATAGCGGCATTAGAATCGGACTTATCATTTGAAATATTTGATGTTCGTTTAGATGAGTTCCCTGAAAGCACTGCTTCTTGTGATGCTTGGCTGATTACAGGGTCAAAGTCGGATGCCTATGGCGATGATCCGTGGATCATTCGTTTGTGTGAGTTTATTCGTGAAGTCGATGCCAGAGGCCAAGTGTTGGTGGGGATTTGCTTTGGCCACCAGGTGATTGCACGTGCCCTGGGTGGTCGGGTTGCTAAATTTGATGGTGGCTGGGGAGTTGGGGTGCATCATTATCAAATCGTTGATAATGTCACCACACCACTGGACTTTAAGGACATTGCGTTTTGTGCTTTCCATCAAGATCAAGTACTGGAAAAGCCTGAGAAAATGACCAGTTTTTTGAGCAGTGATTTTTGCCAACATGCAGGGTTAATTTATAAAGATCGCATTTTGACGTTTCAAGGCCATCCAGAGTTCTCTAAGGACTATGAAATGGAATTGATCGACCTTTATGATGGTGTGACACTGACTCCTGAAGTTGCACAGAAAGCTCGTCAAAGCGTCAAAAATGAAGGTATACAGAATCAGGCCTTGATGGCTTGGATTGGTAAATTCTTACAAGGCTAGTGCGCTTTGCTTAACCTATCTATCCTAAGCATCTTTTGGCAGATATATTCTGTCAAAAGATGCTTAGGAAGTCTTTCCAAGTGGTTTCTTGTTGCAGCGACTCTCTTTTCTCTCTTCCCTTTATTCACTTTCTCCTTCGTAAAGTAAAGTTACCGAATAGCTATTTCAAATGCTTGCTTACATAGGCAGCAGATATTTTGCTATGGGTGTCTATTAATTAATCAGGTTGCATGATTAAATCCAAACTCTCTTTATACCATTCAAGATACGATTAAAAATGGATGTTACTTGATGAAGGAATTAACTCGAACTGCGCTCTATTGCGCCATGTTTATTGCTGTTGGTGCGGTCGCAGGTGTACTCGGCCCGAGCTTGATTTATTTGGCCGATTTGATTGATGCCTCTGTAGCGGAAATTTCCATTGTGTTTAGTGCAAGAGCCATTGGTAATATTTTAGGGGCTTTGCTAGCGGGCCGCATGTTTGATCGTTGGCAGGGCCATCATTATTTGATCCTTATGCTGTTGCTGATGATTGTCGGTTTGCTGTTGGTGCCCTTTTCAACCAGCTTATGGATGCTGGTGGTGTTGTTCTTTTTATTGGGTGGGACGGAAGTCTCAGCTAATGCGGGTGGCAACATGATGATGCTGTGGTTGCATAAAGAGAAAGTCGGCTCTTTTGTGACCATTTTGCATTTATGCCATAGCGCGGGCGCTATGTTAGCGCCTTTGATTTTGGTGTTTGCTCAATGGGCGACAGGACAAACTTATGGTGCGGGTTATTGGATGATCGCCTTGTATACTTTGCTATTGCCTGTATTTCTATGGAAGCAAGTAAGTCCAACCTTTGAAGTAAGGGCCAACGAATTACTGCCTGCATCAAAACAAAACACGACTTTTATTGCGTTTTTAACGGTCATTTTTCTGTACGTGGGCTTTGAAATTACCATTGCGGGTTGGATCAGTACCTATGCCGTTTTGTCAGGTGAGGATCAAAACACGGCGGCTATTTTGGTGACATGGTTCTTTGTGAGTTTGTCTTTGGGGCGTTTATTCTCCGTGCTTCTCTTGCGGTTTATTACGCCTCAACAAGGGATTTATAGTTTGCTTTTGGTCAGTTTCAGCGGAACTCTGATGTTGATCTTTTCTGATGTGTCTTTGGTATTTATCTCGTTGTGGCTAGGTTTAGGGTGTTCGGCATTTTTTCCTATGTTGTTTTCTTATGCCAACAGTATTATGGCGCTCAATGGTAAGCGTACGGGTTATGTATTCGTGTGCTGTGGATTAGGTGCCTTGGTTGCACCGTCTTTAACTGGGCCAATTATAGAAGCGTTTAGCGCCGACGCATTTCCCTATCTTCTGTTGGTCTTGGTGCTATTGGTGGCACTGAGTTGGCAAAGACTGGCGTCAATGACACGGTCTCACTAGTCCGTATTAATACATCAGCCAGTAAGTGAGTGTTCGCTTACTGGCTGATGTATCGTAATCCCCTATTTTGATCAACTGTATTTATGCAATGTCGCAATAGTGAATGCCGCAAGGTCAGTATAAACGTTGAATGGGAAGTCTATCTCTTTGTACTGCGTTTCACGGCCATTTCCCGTCAAAACTAATACTGGTGAGCAACCACGAAAATTGCCTGCCTGAAGGTCTCTCAGAGAGTCTCCGACCATAATAGCTGGGTAGTTTTGAAAGGATAAACCTAGTTCAGCCTCGATGGCTTCAATCATGCCGCTTTTGGGTTTGCGACAACGGCAGTTATCATCTGGACCGTGTGGGCAATATTGAATGCCGTGTATTGTGCCACCTTCTGCTTCGACTAAGGCGATCATTTTATCGTGCATGGCTTGCAAGGTGGTTTCATCGTAATAGCCACGAGCAATACCGGATTGATTAGTCACGACATAGACTTTGAAGCCTGCTTGAGACAAAGCCGCAATGGATTTAATACTGCCCGGGATGGGCTGCCATTCATCGACAGATTTTACATAAGCGTCTGAGTCTTGGTTAATGACGCCGTCTCGATCTAATAAAATAATGGGTTTAAGTTGCGTCATAGCACATACCTTTTTTAAACGAGTTGAATTGTTTGATTTATTGTCGTCATTTGATGTTTGGGTTATTTGCTTTCCCCAATGTCTGCAAAAGTCGCATTGTGACAGGCAAGACTCAGATCATTTGGTGATAAGCCGATATCCAGTCCTCGCTGTCCACCACTGACATAGATCTTTTCAAAGGTTTGGGCACTTTGATCGATGCAAGTGACAAGGCGTTTCTTTTGTCCTATTGGACTGATACCACCGACCAAATAGCCGGTAAGACGTTCGGCATCCTTCACTTCGGCCATGCGTAATTTTTTGACGCCTAAAGCACTGGCCGCACGTTTTAAATTTAACGTGCCTGTGACGGGGACAATAGTGACATAAGTATTTTTATCGTCTGTCACTAGCAGCGTCTTGAATACACTCGCTGGATCGAGGTTTAGTTTTTCTGCTGCTTCTTCGCCAAAGTTCACACACTGTGGATCGTGTTCGTACTCATGAGTACTAAAGGCAATCTTTAATTTCTTAAGCTGGTTGATGGCGGGTGTCACAATGCGAATCCTTCTATTGTCTAACGTTTTCTATTTTTGCCAGAACATGGGAGTAAATAATACCAGCAAGGTAAAGACTTCCAAACGACCTAACAACATAGAAAAACACAGCATCCATTTGGCGGGATCACTGATACTGGTAAAACTAGCGGATACATCACCCAAACCAGGTCCAAGATTGTTTAAGGTAGCGGCAACCGCTGACCACGCCGTCACCTGATCCAGACCGGTTGCCATTAAACCAATCATCAAGATGATATAAACCAACAAGTAGGCAGAAAAGAATCCCCATACCGCAGACACGACTCTTTCGTTGATGGCTTTGCCGCCAACTTTAACGGGTATAACGGCATTAGGGTGGATCAAACGTTTAATTTCTCGCATGCCTTGTTTGAGAATTAAAAGAATACGAATTACCTTCATACCACCACCGGTTGAACTGGCACAGCCGCCAACAAATGAGGTAACGATTAATAAGAAAGGTAAAAAGTGCGGCCAGCTGGCAAAGTCTGATGTGCCAAAACCGGACGTTGTCGCGATGGAGACACTTTCAAAGACGGCATAGCGAATTGAAGTACTCCAATCGTAAGTGGATGTCATAGCCAGTACGAGTGTCGCTAAGATTACGGTGCTGGATAGGATGAATAAAAAGAATCGCGCTTCAGGATCTTTAAAGTAATGCCAGACGCTTTTGTGGCGCCAGGCATAGAAATGCAGAGCAAAGTTAAAAGCGGAGACGACCATGAAGAAGGTACAAATCATTTCAATCGCCACACTATTGAAGTAGCCGATGCTGTCATCATGAGTGGAGAAACCACCGATTGCTACCGTTGAGAAGCTATGACAAATGGCATCGAATAAGCTCATGCCAGCAATCCAATACCCTAAGGCACACACACTGGTTAGGCTTGCATAAATATACCAAAGTGCTTTTGCCGTTTCGGCTATTCGAGGAGTCAGCTTGGTGTCTTTCACCGGGCCAGGCGTCTCCGCGCGATACAACTGCATACCACCGATCCCTAACATCGGCATAATGGCTACGGCCAATACGATGATACCCATGCCCCCTAACCATGTGAGTAGCTGGCGATAGAATAAAATCGACTGAGGCAAAACATCAATGCCAGTGAGTATCGTAGCCCCTGTGGTGGTGAGTCCGGAAATGGACTCAAACAGCGCATCGGTAAAGGTCAAATCAGGGGTTTCAGCTAAGAAGAATGGCACTGAACCGAACAGGCCTAGTACCGTCCAGAACAACACGGTGACTAAGAAACCATCGCGAATTTTTAATTCGCCACGTTCTTTGCGAACCGGGAACCAGAGAAGAAAACCACCGATTAAATTTACGGCCAATGCATAAAGGAATGCATTCAGCGCACCATCAGAATAAATCAAAGAAACGATAATGGGTGGAATCAGCGAGACACTGAACACCATAACCAATAATCCGATGACACGTAAAATAACACTAAAATGCATACTTGTTTCCTTGAGTCTGACGGTGTGCGATGGTCAGACCTGCGTTAAAAATCAGGTAGAGCCAACAGCGGCTGACTTCTATTTCGCTAAAATTAGAAGAAGGTTAAGCCCACTTGGAACAGTTGCTCTACCGCTGGAATTTGTTTTTTATTGGTCACAAAAATAATCACATGATCTTCGGCTTGGATAACCAATTCACTGGTGGCGACAAGCATGTCGTCTTCGCGAACAATGGCACCAATGGTTGCGCCTTCTGGTAGATTCAAATTGGCAATACTGCGGCCAACCACTTTGGAAGAACGGTAGTCGCCGTGAGCAACCGCTTCTAATGCTTCCGCAGCTCCTTTACGCATAGAGTGTACGTTCACTACATCTCCACGACGTATATAACTTAGCAATGAGCTGATGGTGGTTTGCTGTGGCGAAATGGCAATATCGATCATGCCTTCTTGAACAATGTCTACGTAGGCTGGGTTATTGATGATAGTCATAACCGTACGCACCCCAAGTACTTTTGCCAACATAGAAGACATAATATTGGCTTCGTCATTATTGGTTAAGGCGCAGAATACGTCAGTGGATTCGATGTTTTCTTCAAGCAATAATTCTTGCTTAGACGCATCGCCATTGAGAACGATTGTGTTGTCCAAGGTTTCTGATAAATATCGGCAACGCTCAGGGTCTCGTTCAATAATCTTGACGCGATATTCTTTTTCCAAACTTTGTGCCAACCGCTCACCAATGTTACCGCCACCGGCGATGATGATACGACGATAAGGAACATCCAACGGACGCATTTCACTCATCACATCCAACACATCACGCTGAGCCGTCAAAAAGAACACTTCATCGTTGGCGCGAATTTGTGTATTGCCATCTGGAGAAATGGATTTCCCATCACGATAAATGGCCGCGATACGTGTTTGAATGGATGGCATGTGTTCTTTCAAAAAACTGATGGGCTGGTCGATCAGTGGACCGCCCTTTTCGGCTTTGACAACTACGAGCTGGACTTTGCCTTCGGCAAACTCCATCACTTGTAAAGCGCCTGGATAACGAATCAAACGGCTTAAATGCTTTGTCACTTCTTTTTCCGGACTGATACGCACATCCATTGGGATGGCTGAGTCGACAAAAAGTTCTGGATAATTAGCATAAGCACTAGAACGAACACGACCGATTTTGGTAGGCGTTTTAAATAAAGTATGCGCAATCTGACAGGCGATCATATTGGTTTCGTCTTGGTTGCTTACAGCAATCAGCATATCGGCATCGTTACAACCAGCTTGGCTTAATACAGCTGGATGGGAGCCACTGCCTTCAACCGTTTGAATATCGAGACGGTCCTGCAATTCTCTAAGGCGAGTTAAGTCCGTATCAATGACGGTAATATCGTTATCTTCACTTGCTAGGTTTTCTGCAAGTGTGGCACCAACTTGGCCCGCACCTATAATGATGATTTTCATAGTCTGCCTTAGAGCGTTATTAGAATGTTTGGCTCTTTTTAGTGTATTAATTCAAATATCAAAGTTGAGTCTTGGGCTTGATTCCACGTGTCTATTTTTCACTCGAATCAAGTAGAGCAAGTTTACCCACATAAGGACAATTATTTAACTTGAACTTGAGAAATACTCGTAATTATTTTGTCTTATTACCTAATCGATTTTTTTCTGGGCTTGGTGAAATACCATAAAATCAGTTTAAGCTTGATTTGCTTTTTTGCTATTCGTGCTAAGAAAGGGTTTACCTCATACTTAAAAGAGTCCAGAAAACTGTGTTCCATGTGGAACAATCTTCTGGACTCTTCTCAAAAACAATCGATGTATCAATGATTTGTTTTATCTATCTGTGCCTATAGCATAAAAATGGTTCATGATTTAGCTTTTGTGGAGCAAGCAATAATAGAACCCATCGTGCCCTTGTAAAGTTGGGAATAGTTGGCGGCCATGACTAACAGGAATCCCCCACTCCAATGCAAACTCCGGTGCAAGTGAATTTAAAGGGACTTCTTTTGCATCTGCTTGGTGTTCTAGAAAGTGTTGAATTTGTTGTTCGTTTTCTTCCGGCATTAAAGAGCACGTCGCGTACAACATGAAACCGCCGGGTTTTAAGGTCGTCCAAACTTGGTTCAGTATCTCACGTTGAATAACCACGAGCTCATCAATATCGGCAGGCTTACGATTTATTTTGATATCAGGGTTACGACGAATGACTCCCGTTGCTGAGCAAGGTACGTCTAAGAGGATCTTGTCGAATGGCTGCCCATCCCACCAATTATTAATATCACCAGCATCGGCACAGATTAAATGAGCGGAATAGCCAAGACGTTCTAAGTTGGATTCTATTTTTTCCATACGCCAAGGCTCAAGCTCAACGGCGGTTAAATGAATGCTATCCGACTTCTCGAGAAGATGACCTGTTTTTCCCCCAGGAGCGGCACAAGCGTCTAGTAATTTTTCTCCGGCTTTTGGCGATAAAATATGAGCGGACAATTGCGCGGCTTCGTCTTGAATACTGACAAAGCCATCTTCAAAATGTGGTAATTCTCCAATCCTAACGGCTTTTTCTAGATACAAAGCTGAATCTGAAAATTCACCAGCTTCCGATTTTATACCCTGTTCCATGAGTGATTTTTTATATGTTTCACGTGAAACTCGTTGCTCATTAACTCGTATGCACATAGGCGGATGGGTATTGCTTGCTTCAATAATCTGCTCAAAATGTTCTGGCCAATGCTTATTAAAACGCTTTACTAGCCATTTTGGCATGTTGAATTCAATAGAAGGTTGGGCTTCTAATGTTTCAACAATCTCATCAGCTTCACGTTGATATCGACGCAGGACGGCGTTCATTAATTTAGTTGCCCAGTCTTTCTTTAAAAGACGACAAGCCTCAACTGTCTCATTAACCGCAGCATGATCTGGCGTGTTCATATAGGTCAATTGATATAAACCTAATAGTAAAGCGGCATATAAATCTGTGTCCTTTTCTTCAAAAGGATGTGCCAATAAATGCAAAGCAATACTGTTAAGGCTTGGATAATGACGACAAACACCGAAACAGAGTTCCTTCAGTAAAGGGATATGTTCGTTTGAAACATCTTCTTGATGACGTATTAGCTGAGTACTCAGTGAACCTTGTTCGAGTAAGACATTTTCGATTACTCTAATAGCCACTTGGCGAGCACTGTGTTGGATAGAACTTGTGTCAGCTTGCATAGTAAGTATTTGACCTATTTTATTATGACGCTTCTTTTTCGAATATTATTCGGCTTGATCAAGCAAACCAAGGCGTTGACCAATTGCCAAAGCGGCTTTATTTTTTCCATTTAGAGCATCTTGTACCTTCATGTGTTTACCGCCAGCAAACTGAACCTCAGTAATACAGATAGAGCCTTGTCCAGTTGCTACAATAACGCCCTCTTTGCTGACGACTAAAATATCACCTGGAATAGAGGCTTCATCACTCACACTGGCTATGTGCGCTGCATGGATTTTCATTACACCTGCAAGGCTATTGGTGTAAGCCACAGGCCAAGGCGATAAGCCTCGAATTTGGCGTTCAATTAATTCAGCGGATAAAGCCCAGTTCACTTCGCCTTCTTGTTTTGCCAGTTTTGCGGCGTAGCAAGATAAGCTCTCGTCTTGTTGTTCCGCTACCAAAGTACCGGCTTTCAATTTTTCTAACGCGTCAATTAAAGCGCTACCACCCAGCACGGCTAGACGATCGTGTAAGCTTGCCGAAGTGTCTGTCGGCTTAATATCGCAATGGGCTTTTAACAACATATCGCCAGTATCCAGACCCACATCCATTTGCATAATGGTTATGCCTGTCTCGCTGTCACCAGCGATCAAAGAGCGATGAATCGGAGCCGCACCGCGCCAGCGAGGAAGCAAGGAAGCATGAACATTGATACAACCCAGTTTAGGCGTGTCCAAAACCACTTTTGGCAGAATGATGCCGTAAGCCGCGACGATCATAATGTCGGCGTTCAAATCCGCTAGCTGCTTTTTATCTTCATCCAGTTTGAAATTCAAAGGCTGATAAACTGGAATCTCGTTGGCTAAGGCCAATTGTTTTACTGGGCTTTGCACTAGCTTTTGACCGCGTCCTGCTGGACGATCTGGCTGAGTATAAACACCGACAATGTCATACTGGTTTTCCGTTTTTGAGTCTAGAATAGCTTGCAGGCTAGCAGCGGCAAATTCCGGCGTGCCAGCAAAAACGATACGAAGTGGTGAGGTAGGCATAAAGGTTCCTTAACAAAAAATCAGGCTAAAGCCTGATTTTATAATACGAGTATCAATGATCTTAGATGAAAAAAAGAGTGTTCTTCTTAACCCTGTTTTTGCGCAAGCTTATGGGCTTTTTCCAGTTTACTCTTGATGCGATTACGTTTAAGTGGAGAGAGGTAATCTACCATCAACTTACCATCAAGGTGATCAATTTCATGTTGAACACACACCGCCATTAGCTCATCTACTTCTAATGAGAAAGGATTGCCATCGCGATCTAGTGCATTTACTTTCACTTTCGCAGCACGATAAATGTGTTCATAGAATCCAGGTACAGACAAACAACCCTCTTGGAACTCGTTTGGCTCATCGTCTAAAACTTCAAACTCTGGGTTAATAAATACAATCGGCTCGTCGCGTTTTTCGGAGAAATCCATCACTACTAAGCGATAGTGATAGTCAACTTGAGTCGCTGCCAAGCCAACACCATTCTCCTCGTACATGGTGTCCAACATGTCATCGATTTGAGTTTGTAGCTCATCAGTAAATTCGGTAATGGGCTCAGCAACTTTGCGTAAGCGTTTGTCTGGGTATTCAAGTACAGTTAAAACAGCCATGATCTTTTCCAACGATGTGTCTTTGTTCATGAGTGGAGAGGTTCTCTCCTACTCTTTTCATTGCTTCTATTGTAACGCAAGTCTGTCCATTGAGCAGTCTTCTCATGGCGGTTTTTTGGTCAATATGATTGAATAGCTTCCATAGCTAAAGACTATTCAATCTTGGCTTTGTATTTTAAGTATTCGATTGGGCAAGGAATGCCCATATTTAACTCGTAAGGAAACGGTCTATCATGCCTACCTCTAACACCTCAGGTCTGTCAAAAAACGATTGGTTATGTTTAAGTTTCTTATCAGGTATTGGCCCATCTCGACTCTCGCGTCTTTATACTTACCTTAGTCAACTTGATGCATCATCTTTAGATTTAGATACGGACACCTTAACCTTGTTTGATGATCCACAGCCGAATAAGGTAGAGCATTCTAAAATAATCACCTACGATTTATTGATCGCATTGAAATGGCCTGAAGTGACTGCTCGCCAAGCCATGGATTATTTTTCTGATGGCATTTTGACCGAAGAACAAACCACTAAGCGTGACGAGGCGTTAGCTTGGCTAGAAGACACCGACCATCATTTAGTACTGCGCGACGACGAGTACTATCCTGACGAATTAAAAGAGATTACCGTGCCGCCCGCTTTTCTGTATGTAGAAGGACGGCCAGAGGTCTTGGCTTTGCCTAAAATAGGTATCGTTGGGGCAAGAAAATGCAGTCGGTATGGTCGTGATGCCACGTTTCAATTTGCCGAACAGTTATCCGCTCGTGGGATATGCGTTGTTAGTGGTGGCGCTATGGGAATTGATACAGCCGCACACCAAGGTGCTTTACATAATCAAACAACCCCCACTATCGCCGTTATGGGTACGGGTTTGTTTCATCGCTATCCAAATCATAATCGTCAGATGTTTGAGGATATTTTAGAGCAAAGTGGTGCCCTAATTAGTGAATACCCACTATCAACCAGCCCGCGACCACACCTTTTTCCTCCTAGGAATCGAATTATTAGCGGACTTAGTATGGGCGTGCTGGTCTCAGAAGCCTCGGTAAAAAGTGGCTCATTAATCAGCGCCAGTTATGCTATTCAACAAAATCGCGAAGTATTCGCGTTACCTGGTCGTTTGAGTGATCCCCAATCTGAAGGCTGCCATCAGCTTATTCGCCAAGGTGCCACCTTGGTCCGACATGTTGACGACATCTTAGCTGAGTGTACAAAGTCTCCCTCTGCACCTATAAAGAACGCAATGGCAGGCAAAAAGCGTGTGTCCAGCAGCAGGAGCCAACCGACGGACAGCGCCCCTATTTTTGCCTCAAACTCGTTTCACTCTTTACCGGATTCCACATCAGAGGATGCCAAAGCCATTACGGTTATTTTGGAGCAAGAAGGTCAAGCCATGGATTTTGATGCTTTGATTCGCCACAGCAATATGGAAGCTGGGTTAATGATGCAGGTATTAATGGAATTGGAATTGTACGGCTGTGTGGAGAATCGAGAAGGTCTTTATTGTCGTTGTTGATTGAGCAATAAAGACCTTCTGATCTTAGGAGAAAAACAAGTGAACTTGTTAGTTGTCGCTAAAAATATCTTTCTTCAGTTGTTTAATATCACGGCGCTCTTTTTTGTTCGGTTTGTGGTCGGACATAATACGGCCACCATAAGATTTGTTTTCTAGCGCGCGTCTTTCTCGTTTCGCAATGGACTCGGGTGTCTCTTCATAAAGAAGCTGTGCTTCTGGCGCACCACGGCGTTGTCCGCTTATGGCTTTAATTTCAACAATCTTTTCATCCCAGCCAAGGCGGATACCAATTAAGGCGCCAATTTCCACATTTCGACTGGCTTTACCCTTACTGCCGTTATACGTCACCTTGCCACCATCAATGGCGTCTTTACAAAGTGAGCGAGTTTTAAAAAAACGTGCGGCCCAAAGCCACTTATCTAAACGAACGGCTTGTGGTGCCGACTGCTTTTCTGGTTTACTCATAAAGAATGCGTTGACCCTATTCTGTTGTCATATTTGAGGCTGTTATGCAGGACGTTAGTAATCACCCAATTTTCCAAGCTCTTCAAAAAATAATACACGATGCTGCCGATGTGATCATGGATATTTATCAACGTGCCGATTTGGGCATCGAGCAAAAGATGGACGACAGCCCAGTGACGGCGGCCGACCTTGCTGCACACAAAGTGATTCTAGCAGGTTTGCAAGCACTTACACCCGATATTCCTATCTTATCCGAAGAAGGCGTGGTGGCGTTTGGAGAGCGTTCTAAGTGGCCCATGTTGTGGATCGTTGATCCGCTGGATGGCACGAAAGAGTTTATTAAGCGTAATGGCGAATTCAGTATTAATATCGCCTTGGTTGAAAACGGCGCACCGATTCTTGGTGTGGTGTATTTGCCGACGACAACCGAAGGCTATTTTGGCGTGACTCAGTCATGGAAAAATTTACCTGTAGGCGCGTTCAAATGGCAGGGTGATGAATACGAAAGCATCAATGTACGTGAACCAAGAGAGCCTATTATTGCCATGACAAGTCGTAGTCACGGCCCTGCTCTTCCTGCGTCATTAAAAAACAAATTGAAAGAAACCTATGAGCAAGTTAGAGAGCTACCAAAAGGCAGCTCAATAAAAGGTTGTCGAATTGCGGAAGGGATTGCGGATTTGCATCTGCGTCGAGGCCCAACAAGCGAATGGGATACCGCCGCTCAGCAAGCCATCATCGAAGCCGCTGGTGGCATGCTCGTCACACCGGATGGCAAACCATTTCGTTACAACCAAAGAGAAACCCTACTCAACGGTCACTTCTTTGTGTCCGGGGCTGAGCTCGCTCCATATGTAATGAACTGGTACCTAGAAAACGAGGGAGAAGAGTAAGCCCTACTCTTCTTTTCTTTAACTTCTTACTCTTCTTTTCTATTACTTAATATTTCTTATCTTATTGTTTCACGTGAAAAAACTGAGTGCGAGCTTCAGCCTTCCACTGGTTCGCCATTCTTTAATCCGCTATTCAGCCTATCTACAATGCGTTCTTGAGCACGTTTTAAAAAATCACTTTGCTGCGGTTTGTCAAAAGATCGTGCAATGGCGACGGTGCCCACTAATGAAACAACAGTCTCTTCTGCCAGTGCTTCCGCTTCTTGGCTACCACGCTTTTTCAGAATCCCAGCGAGGCGTTCAACTAGGCTATCAAAACAGGCTTGATAGGCTTGGCGAACTTTCTCTTCTTTGTGCGCGGCATCGGTAACCAAAAACTCCAGTGGTGATGGATGCTCTGTGTCGTTACGGCTCCAACTTAAATATCGAGTCACTAACGCTTTCAGGTGGGTTTCATTGTTTTCGGTTTGCTTATCATGTCGCGCCCAAAAACCATTGGATGTGGCGAACTGCATAGCTGCTTCATACAGGCTGCTCTTACCGGAAAAATGCGCATAAAAGGCGCCGTGTGTCATGTTGGCCTTTTGCATGATTTGGGTCAGTGTGACGCGATCAAAGCCGTTTGAACAAAACAGTTTCGCGGCGGCTTGTAATATTCGTTGTCTGGTTTGTTCTTTGTGTCTTGGGGTATAAGACATAATTAACCTCCAAAATGAAACTCTAGAGTGACATTGTAAAACGCTTTTTAAATATTATCTTGATCATATATAGACTCACTCTAGCATGAGAACTTTCTTTCTGCTGAAACTTAAGAGGGTTATCTCATGTCGCGTAAAGAACGTATTGTTATTACAGGTATGGGCTTGGTGTCACCACTTGGCTTAGGGGTGACATCGGTTTGGGACCGACTGGTTCGTGGAGAATCTGGAGTTCGCTTATTACCCACGACTTTATCTGACGGTCTAAATACTCTAATTGCTGGTCAAGTACCGAGTCACACAGAACAAACAAACGGCTTGAATGAATCCGAGTATCTGTCACCTAAAGATCGTAAGCGTGTCGATCTGTTCACATTATTCGCTCTGGCAGCGGCGGAAGAAGCTTTAACTCAAGCGGATTGGCACCCTACTTCTGTCGACGATCAAGAAGCCACCGCCACTATCATTGCCACTGGCATTGGTGGTTTGCCGACGATCACTCAAGCGCACACAACCTTAGTGGAACAAGGTGCACGACGTCTTTCCCCTTTCACGGTTCCGGCTTTTCTTGCCAACCTTGCAGCAGGTAACGTGTCTATCAAACACGGATTCAAAGGACCGATAGGAACACCAGTGACCGCTTGTGCGGCGGGCGTACAAGCGATTGGTGATGCAATGCGTCTATTGCGTACGGGTGAAGCGAAAGTGGCTCTGGCTGGCGGAACGGAAGCTTGCATTGATCCTTTGTCGCTAGCTGGGTTTGGCGCACTTAAGGCGCTTTCTACCCGCAATGATGATCCAGAAAAAGCCTCGCGTCCTTTCGATAAAGGTCGTGACGGTTTTGTAATGGGCGAAGGTGCAGGCTTAGTAGTGCTAGAGACGCTGGAGCATGCTTTAGCACGAGGCGCGACTCCATTAGTTGAGGTCGTAGGTTATGGTACCAGTGGCGATGCGTATCACCTGACGTCTGGGCCAGAAAATGGCGAAGGTGCCGCGCGAGCCATGCAAACGGCATTAACCATGGCTGGTATTTCAGCTGAGCAAATTGGCTACGTGAATGCTCATGCGACCTCCACTCCGGTGGGGGATCGAGGCGAGATAAACGCCTTGCGTCGCGTGTTTGGCGAGAAAGTAACGGAGGTGGCGATTTCTTCGACTAAATCTGCCACGGGGCATTTGCTCGGCGCGGCTGGTGGCGTCGAAACCATTTTCAGTGCGCAAGCACTTATCACAGGTGTTCTACCGCCCACTCTTAACCTTGAGAACCCAGAAGACGAAATGGCCGATTTGGATCTTATCCCATTGGTTTCACGTGAAAAAAAGGTTGATTACGTGTTGTGTAATGGCTTTGGTTTTGGCGGAGTGAATGCGGCGCTGATACTGAAACGTTTTACGGCCAAGGAATAAACCACTTTTGCATAAAACCAAAGGCTGCCACAGCAGCCTTTGTTATGCGCATTGAAGATTCATATTATCAATGCTGGATAGATCCAATCGGATAAAATCACCTACTTAATTTCGAATTGCGCAATTTGTTGAGTTAAGCGTGATGCATGACCATGGATATCTTGCCCTGATGCTTTGATATTTTGTGTCGCATGGTAGTTATGTTCGATGCTCTTGGCGATGTCGTCCATATCTTTGGCCATTGCTTGGGTTGTTAGAACGACTTCCTGTATTGACGCCGAGATAGATTGGGTTTGCTCCGCTGCATTCAACGTTAAGGCTTCCACTTCTTTAATAGTGCTGACGGCAGCCTCGCCTTTCTCTTTCCCTGTTGCGACTTGTTCTAAGCTGGTTGCCATGGCCGAGATGACGTTCTGTGTCTCCTGCTGTATGCCTTCGATTTTACTGGTGATACTGCTGGTGGCTTTGACTGTCTGCTCTGCTAGGGTTCTGACTTCATCTGCGACTACAGCAAACCCTCGGCCCGCCTCCCCTGCTCGGGCTGCTTCGATCGCAGCATTCAGCGCCAGTAGATTGGTTTGTTCCGCAACGCCGACAATTAGATCGATGACGGAGTCTATTTCTTTGGAGCGCTCACCAAGCTGAGAGACGCTGATGTGGGTTTGCTCAATAGAAGACGCGACCGCTTGAATGGCGTCAATCGCATTACCAATGACTTGAGCCCCTGACTGAGCGGATTGGTGTGCGTTGTTGGCTGCGTCATTGACCTGTTGTGTCATATTGCTGACGTCGGCGGAGGTGTGAGAAATTTCTTCGGTGGCCGTCGCCAGTGTGTTACTTCGATCTCGAATCTGCTCGCTGCTTGATACAATGGTAAACGCATCGTCACTCAGGTGATCTGCCGTCTCGACCAACACCTGATTACTATCACGTAATTGTGTTACAAGCTGACTCAGGTTAGTGGTCATCGTATTAGAGGTCAGTAGAATTTGATCCAGTTCGTCTTTATGGTTTAGGTTACGGTCTGAATGGTGTGTCAGTTTACCACTCGCGACTTTTTGCAAGCGTTTCAAAATGGTTTGAATTTTTTGGCTCAGCGTGTAAATCAGCATCGAGATGATCGCGCCAATTAAGAGCGTCAGTGCCACACCGCCGATAATAAGGTTACGGCGTGCTTCGATGGCGGTTTCATGGACTTGCAGTTGTGCCGTCTCTAGTAATGGACTTTTCAGGTATTCGGTCACTTGTCTCATGGTAACGGAGTTTTGCTCGCGAGCGGATTCCAAGTGCTGAGATATTTGTTGTAGCGATAGGGATAAGCTGGAAACTTGATTTACGACTGCGCGATAAGACTCAATGGCAGGATTAAAATCCTCTCCAAAACCGATATCGTTGATTTGTTTTACAAGTCGATCGATGAAGCTATTCCAAACATCTAGATTGGCTTGAGATGGGGCAGCGAGAAAATCTTTTTCCTTGGCTCGCACATCTTTAAATGTCGATGCGAACTGTGCCAGTATGGATAGCTGTTGCTGTGCATCATTTGCTTGTTCATTAAGAGCGAATAACGCACCACTTTGATTGTCTGCACCGAGCGATTGCTTGATGTCGAGGAACTGTTTCAGGCTGGTCAGGTAGTTGGGCAGGCTTTTGGCTAATGTTTGCATGTCTTGTTTGGCTTGGCTGTCCAAATATGGGTTTTCAAGCGCATCTCGCACTAGGTTTTGCTGAGACAACGGCCCCAGTTCTTGATACAGCCTGTCCATATTAGTTGGCGTTGGATTGGCGGCCTGGCGCTCAAACTTTAGGAGCGTTACTTCTAAATTGCTTAGATTGGCGTAACTGTCTGCAATACGATTAGCTTTGAGTGATGCGTTTTGCATTTGTTGGAAATTCATGATGGCGTAGAAGCCAAACCCCGCAAAGCCAACACAGACCAAGATTAAGACAGCAATTAATTTTTGACGCAAAGAAAGTGAGATAGACACAATAACTCCTACGTTTGGGCAAGTGTTAAACTAAGACAGGTTTTGTCAGCATATTAAAAAAAAGCCCGTGCGGAGCTCGGGCTATCAAATAAGAAGTACGTAGACTTCCCATTAAGAAGCGTGGAAGAGTCTTTTTTAACTACATTGAAGAAGATAAAAAAGGATGATCACATTTATCAACGTCAATCAATTAACAATAGAGAAGCCAATGGACGATTGAAATGTAAACCTCTAAACCTAAAGTTAGGCGTTGACCAAACTTAGTGGATAGGCAAAATGACATAATAGAAGCCGTTAGCGATGAGGTGACTTAGGTATCATTGGAATTACAGATTGTGTTGAAGAGGGTGTCATGAGTATGAAAAACTATTCGCTTGGTCAAGTAGGTGACTACGAAATCAAGCAGCTTAAAGTGTTTAAAACCGTAGTCGATTGTGGTGGTTTTTCAGCGGCAGAAACCTCTCTTAATATTGGTCGATCAACGATTAGTTTACATATTTCTAATCTAGAGTCTCGTTTGAATTTAGTGTTGTGTAAACGGGGACGAGGTGGCTTTTCTTTGACTGAAGAAGGCCAGATTATTTATCAAATGACGGAAAACTTGCTCGATTCTCTTGATGCCTTTCGAACCACGGTAAATAACCTGAATGCGAGTTTAACGGGAAAGCTTCGCCTTGCCCTTTCTGACAAAGTGAGCCTTGACCCTCGAAGCCATTTCCCGGAGATGATTCAGCGTTTTTCTACGGAAGCGCCAGAAGTATCGATCACCACTAATGTGTCTTCAATGTCCAATATTGAAAGGATGATTTTGAATGATGAGGCGGATATTGGTTTTATTCCTTATCATCGTAAATTGGACGGGCTAAGTTACGTGCATCTATACAGCGATCATTGCTACTTATATTGCGAAAAGAATCATCCATTGGCGTCAATGTCTGTGAAAGAGCAAGATGAAAAAGTGGAGAAATTTCCTGCCACACATGCAGGACTGAAACCACACGAAGCCGTTAGTGAGCAAATCTCACAGATGAATCTGACAGCGATTTCGTATTTTTATGACAGTCGTTTAGCCTTGATATTGTCTGGTTGTTACATCGGCTTTTTACCAGAAAACTTCGCGGCATCTTATGTCGAAGCCGGTAAAATCGTCGCGGTTGCACCAGAGAAGCGCTCTTATACGTTAGGTGTTGCCGTCATATGCAAGAAAACAACTCAGCCTAATAAACCTCGTGACCTGTTTTTAAAAATGCTGCATCAAACAGTTGAAGAGCTCATTTCTGCACCTTATTAAATGCTGTTTTAAAAAGTGTATCTAACTATGGCCAAGGTAATGGCTGATGAGAGTCTGTTTTAAGGCTGTTATCATTCAGCCCTTTGCTTTCTTCTTTTAACCAATCCACAAAGGCTTCAATACGGGCTCTTCTTGGTGAATTTTTTGCATAGTAAGCATAAAACTCAATTTTTTCATTTAGGGCTTTTGGATAGGCCTGAACCAGTGTGCCTTCATCAAGCTCTTTTTGGACCATGAACTTCGGGCATAAAAAAACACCATGGCCAGCTTTTACCGCGCTGATTCCCATGTACCAAGAGCTCACTTCTGCCCACAGAATGCTTTTGTTTCGGATAGGACAAATCGACTGCTCCTCAAACCAGGCTTGCCATTGATAAGAAGAATCGTCCACTTGAATCATCCAGCACTTTAATAAATCAGTGGGTTGAAATAGTCCGATTCTTTCAGCGAGAGAGGGAGAGCATACAGGGATGATGTCTGACGAGATGAGTGTTCGTTTCGTTGTGTTTTGGTTATTGATTGTCAAATGCTGATTATCATCAATACCTACATCTATCTTGCCAGCATGTATGTCTATTCGTTCATCGGCTGAGAATAGCTTTACTGTGATGTCTTTTTGAAGATCTGAGAAGCGCCATAACCTCGGCATTAGCCATAGAGAAACGAAGCTTTGTAATCCAGAAACAAGCAAGGTTCCCTCAACGGGTTCAAGTTTAACGCTGTCCAGTCCTTTACTTATAAAATCAAAGGCTTGAGTAAGATGTTCTGCAAGCTCTACGCCTTGACTGGTGAGTCGCATATCTCGTCCTGAACGATAAAACAGCGGCACTCCCAAATACTCTTCCAATAGGCGAATCTGCTGACTAACGGCTGCTTGGGATACATGCAGTTGCTTTGCTGCCTTGGTATAGCTCAAAGTTTGACTCGCTACTGAAAAATAGTGAGCGGCTTTTAGATGTGTCACACGATTACTCATAAGGTATTACCTAAAACGATATCTATAAGATTTTCTAACGTTACTTGTAAGAATATAGTGTTCGTTTTTACCTCTTTTTGACGAGACAATAAAGTCCTTATCAACAGGAGGTATGATTATGTGGACGTTATTGCTGTGGTTGAATCAGAAAATAGTGGCAGGCTATGAATGGCTAAAAAGCACATATAAGGTGCAGAAAGCTAAGCGTATGATGAAAAAACAGATGATGCTCGCTCGTCATTTACCTGCTTATTTACGTCGTGACATGGGGCTCCCTCCTTATACTGAAAATAAGAATACACAACCTAAAGATTTACCATGAGTTTTTAGATTATCTAATGGACTGCAGGAAAATTTATATAAAAAAACCACTGTGTTACCACAGTGGCTGGGGGCAAGAAACCGTCTTGCAAGAGGAGGCTTATTACTAAAAAATAACGGCTCTAATACAAAGTTTAGACAAGTTCTTTAAAGCAGCGTTTAAAGATTTCCATACCTTCATCGATGATGTCCATCTCGATCGTCAAAGCGGGTAAGAAACGAATAACGTTACCGCGGATACCGCAAGACAAGAGTACCAAACCATTTTCAGCGGCTTTGGCAGAAAGTTGTTTCGCTAGCTCTGGGTAAGGCTTGTTTACATCGCCATCGTGTACAAATTCTATTGCGATCATTGCGCCGGCATTACGAATATCACCAATAACGCTTGGGTATTCCTTTTGGATTTCTTCTAAGTGCTTAACGAAGTGAGCACCTACTTCTACTGCGCGGTCGCACAGCTTCTCTTCTTCGATAACATCAAATACCGCAAGACCCGCCGCACAGCCAATTGGAGAACCGCCATATGTACCACCTAAGCCACCAGGAATTGGCGCATCCATAATGTCTGCTTTACCCACAACCGCAGCGATTGGGAAACCACCCGCGATGCCTTTAGCAGCCGTCATAAGATCCGCTTCAATGCCAGCTTGCTCGTGGCAGAACAGAGTACCAGTACGAGCGAAGCCCGCTTGGATTTCATCCAGAATCAACAGAATGCCGTGATCATCACATAGCTTACGTAGCTTCTGTAGGAAGCTAGCCGACGCGATATAGAAACCACCCTCACCTTGTACTGGCTCGATGATAATTGCCGCAACGCGAGAAGGCTCGATGTCACAAGTAAAGCGCATTTGTAGATCTGCTAAAGCTTGCTCTTCGGTGATACCTAGGTATTCATTTGGGTATGGCACATGGAATATATCGCTTGGGAAAGGACCAAAACCGATTTTGTAAGGGTTTACTTTACCTGTTAGACCCATGGTCATGTTGGTACGTCCGTGGAAACCACCATTGAAGGCGATAATGCCAGGACGACCTGTATGAGCACGAGCAATCTTCACACAGTTTTCCACCGCTTCAGCACCTGTAGTGACGAAGATAGATTTTTTCGGCGTATCCCCTGGTGCTGCGGCGTTTAGCTTCTCTGCTAGTTCGACGGCAGATTCATAAGGCGTCACCATGACACAGGTGTGAGAAAAGCGTTCAAGCTGTGCTTGTACTGCCGCTTTTACCTTTGGATGGTTATGGCCTGTGTTGACTACCGCAATACCGGCCCCAAAATCGATGTGGCGGTTGCCTTCCACGTCCCAAATTTCAGCATTGACAGCGCGGTCCACGTAAACGGGAGCCATGTTGCCTTGACCACGAGCCATGGCGCTTTCTTTACGTCTTTGCAAATCTGTATTTTTCATTTTGTCTTTCACCTTTAGAGCAAGCTCTATGTACATGAAGCGGCTTAGCACCGCCTAAAAGTTAACGATAAGAGAGGTTGAGTAAGGCTACGCCTTACGCCAAGCCGCCCATGCACAAGTATTTAATTTCAACGTATTCATCGATGCCGTACTGAGAGCCTTCGCGACCACTGCCGGACTCTTTTACACCGCCGAATGGCGCCACTTCACTGGAAATAATACCTTCGTTGATGCCCACCATGCCGTATTCTAAAGCCTCAGAAACACGCCAGATACGCGCAATATTTTGGGAATAGAAATAAGATGCCAAACCAAATGGGGTATTGTTTGCCATGGTAACGGCTTCTTCTTCGGTTTTAAATTTGAACAAGGGCGCAACCGGACCAAAGATCTCGTTAGAGAAAATCTCCATGTCTTCTGTCACGCCTGTCAAAATTGTTGGTTCAAAGAACTGTGCACCTGCCGTCGCGGCTGTTGAACCGCCAATGAGAGCCTTTGCTCCTTTCTCGATCGCGTCGCCAACCAGCTGTTCCACTTTGCTGATGGCAGCCGGATTAATCAGAGGACCAATATTTACGCCTTCAGCAAAGCCATCACCTGTTTTCAAGCTAGCGACACGTTTAGCCAATTTTTCTGCGAAGGCATCGTATATGCCTTCTTGCACTAAAATTCGGTTTGCACAAACACAAGTTTGACCGGCATTACGGTATTTGGAGGCGATAGCGCCTTCTACCGCAGCGTCTAGATCGGCATCATCAAATACAATGAAAGGCGCGTTGCCACCCAATTCCATTGACGTGCGTTTTACGGTTTGAGCGCACTGAGAAAGCAGCAATTTGCCCACTGGTGTAGAACCTGTGAAAGACAATTTACGCACGATTGGGTGACCCGTTAATACGCCACCAATGGCTTTCGCATCTTTACCCACAACCACGTTCAAAACGCCCGCTGGAATGCCTGCTTGATGGGCTAATTCAGCCAAGGCCAATGCACACAAAGGGGTTTCGTCAGAAGGCTTAATTACAATCGCACAACCTGCTGCCAGCGCTGGACCGGCTTTACGAGTGATCATCGCAATGGGGAAATTCCATGGTGTGATCGCGGCAACGACGCCAATAGGCTGCTTAATGGTTAATACGCGCTTGTCTTTGGCATAAGTAGGAATCACATCACCATTCAAACGGCGAGCTTCATCGGCAAACCAGTCAATGAAAGAAGCGCCATAGGCGACTTCCCCTTTTGCTTCAGCAAGAGGTTTACCTTGCTCAAGGGTCATCAGCTTGGCTAGGTCGTCTTGGTTATCCAGAATCAGTTGGTTCCAACGGCGTAATAGTGTTGCACGTTCTTTCGCTGTACGGGCTTGCCATTCTTTCTGGGCTTTCTCTGCAGCTTCAACGGCAAGCGTTGTTTCTTCTGCGCCTAAATCCGCAACATCGATAATGTGATCGCCATTCGCTGGGTTGATAATAGCGAATGTTTTTCCAGAATCAGCCGCAATCCACTCGCCATTTACGTAAGATTGGCTTTTCAGTAGATTGGGTTGAGCTAATGTTACTTGCATAATCACTCCAGACTCATCATGAGAGGTTTGTGTACGGATACTTCCATCCGTGATCACTGGATAGTAGGAGAACCAGTGCAAAGGAAAAATGAGAAGCTATCAATGCAATGTTTGATGCTTTTCAAACATTCACACTCCTACAGAGTATTTAAATGTAGTGCTTATTGCCGTTCTCATTAAGGTAAGAGAAAGCATGCGTTCAAGCTTAGGGAGTTAGGGCTTTCCCGCATTTAGTCTGATAGTACGCACATTGCTTTGGATGACGAATTGCAACTAACCCCTGATCTAACCTGGAATAACCGCTTGGTATATAACCGCGTAACGTTAGAACAACGAGGTACACGCCAATCAACGGCTCCTGTTTCAAATACAGATGAAGTGCTACAAACGGTGAATACGTTTGGTTATGACGCGTACCACTCAGACAATTCAGTCTGAATTTAAGTTTTTAGCCTGCTAATCCTATCCACTACTCTATAGGAGGTATTGAAGCATTTACTCTCTGATCGGTAGATTAGTCTCTTGTGTTTGAGAGTCTTAGATGGATAGTGTGTTCAAGGAACATGCCATCGTCCACTTTCATGATTACCATGACTACATAAAAAATGCTGTGCAAAGTCATGACGCGAAAACAAGTGGAGAATAAATAATTATGTCATCTGAAAAACTTGAATCTCTCCCATTTGACGATGGTTTTTATATGCCAAGTGAAAACCATCCCCATGAGGCAATTTGGATGGCATGGCCAGAGCGTTGCGATAACTGGCGTTTAGGGGCGAAACCTGCACAGGCAGTGTTTGTTGAGCTTGCCAAAGCCATTTCAGCGACAACACCTGTGTATATGATTTGCAGTGCGAGCCAATACCAAAATGCGAAGGCGCAATTGGGCGATGCTGCAACGGTAATTGAAATGAGCACCAACGACGCTTGGCTGCGGGATACAGGTCCTAGTTGCCTGTTAAATAAAGATGCCAGCGAGCGCCGCCATTTAGATTGGATTTTTAATGCTTGGGGCGGTTTAGAATGTGGTCTGTATTTCCCTTGGGATAAGGACGACCAAGTGGCGGCTAAAATCGCTGAAATTTACGGTGAAGAGCGTTATCGTGTGCCGATGATTTTAGAAGGTGGTGCGATTCATGTGGATGGCGATGGCACCCTTTATACCACTGAAGAATGTGTTTTTAATCTGGGCCGCAATTCGACTATGAGTAAGTCCGAAGCCGAGGCTATTTTCCGCCAGTATCTTGGTATAGAAAAAGTAATTTGGCTTCCTAGAGGGCTTTATAATGATGAAACCAATGGGCATATAGATGAGCTCATGCATGTAGTGAGCCCTGGTAAAGTCTTGCTTACTTGGTGTGATGATCCAGAAGATCCACAATATGAGATCTCCAGAGAGGCGCTTAGCGTATTAGAAAAAACAACCGATGCTAAAGGTCGCACTATCGAAGTGATTAAAATGCCCATGCCGGGGCCTTTGTATATCACCAAAGAAGAAGCCAGCGGCATCGACCTCGCCGCCGATTCCAGTACGTCTCATATGGATAGAGAGGAAAATACGCGTTTGGCTGCGTCTTACACCAACTTTTTGATTACCAATGGGCAGCTTATTTATCCCAAGTTTAATGCGCCAACGGACGATGAGGCACAGCATATCTTGGCGCAATGTTTTCCAGAGCATCGCCTTACAGGTGTGGCAACGCGGGAAGTGCTATTAGGTGGCGGCAATATCCATTGTATTACTCAGCAAATTCCGAAACGTGCTCGTTAACGTACGGAACATAAAAAGCGTAACAGGAGCGTTATTTTGAATCTAGCTATCTCGTTTGTGTTGTTGATGTTTTCCGCTTGGTTTGATGCTAAGGGCTTTCAATATGCCAGCAAGACGTGGGGATTAGAGGGAAGTATGGCATGGAAACAAGGTGCTTTATCGTTGCTGTTTTTTATGCTTGGGGTGTCGGTTTATATCTATTCCGTACGTTTTTTAGTACTTGCTGGGGTATCCTCTTCCATTGTGCAAACGCTAATTTGGTTTGCTGCCACCATCGCTGGGGTCGCGATTATTAGTGGCGAATGGCTAAAGTGGAGTTCGGTGCAGTACATTGCCTTACTGGCTGTGGTTATTGGCTTAGGCACCTTGATGGCGACCACAGAGCATTAGTTTTCTGTCTAAGAGATTGCATCCTAAAAAAACGCAGAAAGCGTCCACTGATCTGCGTTTTTTTATGGCGTTGATACGAGTCCTGTTGGACGCTATCCGGCTTTAGGTCGCTCCTACAATGTGACGGCTAATCTAGTGTTCTAATCGCTTCAATTGAGAGCTGTGTGTCGTCCTAAAATAAGTTGACGATTTTTTGTTAAGCCAGTATGGATTCCATACTGGCTTTTTCATGCACTTCTTCTGGTGTTTTCATATTAAGACTTAAGTGAGGTCGATACCTATTATAGATATCAATAGACTCACTAATATGCCTTTCTAATTCTTTAAAAGTTCTGCATCTTCCAATCAAAAATTCTTGCTTCAATATGCCATTCACCCTTTCTGCTAACGCATTTTGGTAGCAGTCATAGCCATCTGTCATCGACGGCTTTATTTTATTGCGTTGTAATTCTTTTTGATAAA